>CAYVDU010000007.1:532-9063 GCA_964450765.1 uncultured bacterium
TAGGCCCTTTGTCTTCTGTGGGATTGCAAACGACTTTAGCAGGTCCTTTTTATGCTCTCGTCGAAATAATTCAAAGTGAAGTAAATTACATTTATAAAAAATAACATTGGATTTTAGCTGCGAGAAAGCTGTTAAAAATCAACGATCGCAAGCGGCACCGTACTTATCCAAACAATGCCTCTTGCGATCAGCGTGGGGATGAAATGTTATTTTTCTGGATCAATTAGAAATATCGATTGTCTTTTTAAAAAAATCGACGGTCGATCCAGCCTACGAATGCAACGATCTTACAGTCCCACCAACCTGGTTCAGAATCATTTCCAGATGGTTGAGGACTAGGGCTTCTGGGTCTCGGTGGTGGTACATTCAGGGGGCTATGCTGATGGTGATGAGGACTTCGAGGGATTGGCGATGATCTCGCGGCAGCAGCAAAACCATCGTGATTTGGTGGAAATGGTTGAGAATCATGGCTCATAGAGGAGTGCTGTACATCTCTTGGGCTTACTCGCGCATTGATTTCGGCGTTGTTTTGTCCTGGATTGGATGGAATCGTTTTCTCTTTACAGACTAGCTGACCCTGAACAATAGAGATTTCATATCTAGATCGAACTTCTCCGAGGTGTATATCGGCTGACCAAGGGAGCTCGTAGTAGTGAAAGTTGTCAATAGCTGCTACTGCTTGTCCCCCCAAGGTTCTGAAGCACATTAACATTCTTTGTTGTCTTGAGGTGTCTGGATCATCTGTCCTCACTGACAAAGGATAGAGATGTCTTAAAGATGCGTTTGGTGGTAATCCAGGGGATCTTCTTATGCAAAGGGGTGTTGTCATTTGTTGATGAGTCCTTTTGGTAGGGGGTTAAAATGTAAATATTTTAGTTTGCAGTTGATAAACTGTCAATGTCGCTATGTCTTCTTTTGCCGTCTTTAATTTTTTAGATCTTTCATTCAGCAAGAATATGAAGTTGTCTTTTAAGATTAGTATATAGAGGGGGTTGCAAAACTCGCTTTGAGCGCAAAATTTGATGATTTTTTTGTTGGTTTGGTTTTTTGTAAAGTGACATAGCCTTATGGAGGCTTAGGCACTTTTAAAAAATAGAATCCAACAGAAAAAGGGCAATTTTTGCTCCAAATGGAGTTTTGCAACTCCCTGTATAGACTGATCCTCGTGATGATTTCGGAATCGATTTAATAGAGATGTTTTTGACGCTCACTGCACCTCAGAATCGCACGTTTTTATCTCAGGTGGCTGTTCAAACGACCCGAAATGGTTTGCTTGCGAATGTGTTGTCGATTACGCCGACGACAAATAACACGATTTTATTGATTGAGTATTTCCCTACGGGAACCATCATGGCTCAAAATGCGGCTATTTTAGTGGAACAGATTGTAGCCATGATTTATTCCAATACGATTATTGCTACGTCTTCTACGTTTACCTCGAAATATCCTGGAGGGATTGTATCTACTTTTTCTGTCGATATGAAGAAGCGGGCAACGGATCTTCAAAAGATATTTTCGATTTTAAATGCAGCGCCTTATGTAGGCCCTTTGTCTTCTGTGGGATTGCAAACGACTTTAGCAGGTCCTTTTTATGCGCCCTTTACGAATGGGTTGATCCCGAATATTATATCGATCAATGCAACGGCAACGCCGAATGAAACGCTGCTATTGGTGACATATCAATCTTCGTCTTTCCAAACAAGTACGATCGTTGTGGCGCCAGATCAGGTGTATAGCATCGTTTATGTTCCTCCTCTTTGAAGAGGTGTTATGGATGATTTAATCTGTATTGATCCAGAGATTTTATCTCGATGGAATTGTTCAGTGCCCCGCTATACCAGTTATCCGACGGCGCCTCAATTTCATGCAGTAGATAGTGGGGTCTATCAAAATGCGCTGGATTCATTTGCACAGTCGAAAAAGCTTTTGTCTTTATATATTCACATCCCGTTTTGTCGTACAATGTGTCTTTTTTGCGGCTGTTCTGTAGTATTGAATCGCAATCCTCAAAGGCAAAAGACCTATCTTGATCATTTATTGCAAGAAATTGCATTGCTATCCTGGGGAGAAAAAAGAAAAGTTTCTCAACTTCATTTCGGAGGTGGTACTCCTACATCGCTTACGGAAGAGGAATTTGAAGAGTTGATGCGCGCATTGCAGCAAAGATACATCTTTGCAGAGGATGCTGAGATTTCTATTGAGGTGGATCCGAGAACGGTTTATGCGGATCAAGGTAAGAAGCTGAAGTTTTTACATTCTTTAGGATTTAACCGAATTAGTTTTGGTGTTCAAGATTTGGATCCTGTGGTTCAAGAGGCTGTGAAAAGACGACAAACAGAAGAGATGACTGTCCAAACGTATGAGATGGCGCGCGCAGTAGGATTTAAAGGGATTAATCTGGATTTGATTTATGGCCTTCCTTTTCAAACAAGAGAGAGTTTTCGAAGAACGGCTACGAAGATTGCAGAATTAAAGCCCGATCGGATTTCCTTATTCTCTTATGCGAAAATCCCTTGGTTGAAGGGACATCAAAAAGCAATTAAAGAGGAAACTCTTCCTAAAGATAGCGAAAAATTTCAAATCTACATAGAGGCAAGAGAGATTTTTATGCGATCCGGTTATGTGGCTATCGGTATGGATCACTTTGCTTTACAAGAAGATTCTTTAGCTTATGGCTATCGCAACCAACAATTAACGCGTAATTTTCAAGGCTATTCGTTAGATCTGGCAGAGGATATGATCGGGTTTGGAATTACCTCGATTGGTTTTTTGGAAAATATTTATTTTCAAAATGTGAAGTCTTTGGAAGACTATGCAAGATTGATTCAATCAAAGGAATTCCCTATTTATCGAGGGTATGTTTTGCAGAAAGAAGATCGTTTGCGTAAATGGGTGATTCAGACGATGATGTGTCATTTTATGGTCGATAAACAAGAGTTTGAAAGACGTTTCTTCGTTTCTTTTGATCTGCATTTTATGAAGGAGAGATCTGAGATTGACCGGCTGAAAAGAGAAGGCCTTTTGGAAGAAACTCAGGATTTTTTAATGCCGACTGCTATTGGGCGGCTATTTATTCGAATTGTTGCAAGTGTATTTGATGCTTATTTAGGACAAGGACAATATTCAAGGGCAATATGAAAATTTCTACAAATGTAATGGGGGCGACTTTCTTGGTTGCCGGTTGTTCAATTGGTGCGGGAATGCTTGGGCTTCCTGTTGTTAGCGCTTCTGCGGGGATGATTCCGACGACGGTTGCAATGTTGATTTGCTACGTTGTTGCTGTTGCTATGGGTCTTTTTATTGCCGAGGCAACTCTATGGTTTAAGGAGGAAGTGAATTTAGTTTCTTTAGCGACTTACGCCCTGGGAAGAGTGGGAAAATGGATTGCTTGGAGCTTTTTTCTTTTTCTTTTTTATTGCGTGTTTGTTGCCTATATTTCAGGAGGGGGGAGTCTTTTTACTCAATTGTTTTCCTTTTCTTTGGGATATGAAGTTTCTCGTGAAATCGGGATCTTTTTTATTGTGATTCTTGTTTTAAGCATTATTTGCTTTGGGGCTAAGGGTGTGAGTTATTTGTCTCGTGTGTTTTTATTGGGACTTGCGATCTCTTATGGTGCTTTGATTACACTTGGCATTTCTCATATAAAAATGGATTCTTTAAAGGTGGTCAATTGGAGTTCTTTTTTTCCTACTGTGCCTGTTTTGCTTTTTTGTTTTGGATATCAAAATTTAGTGCCTACTTTGGTCTATTACGTGAAAAAAGATATACGAGCCGCTCGTTTTGCGATCATTGTTGGAACCTTTATTCCCTTTGTTGTCTATTTTTTCTGGAACGTTGTGATTTTGGGGCTTATGCCCGTATCGAGTCTTGGCGTTGCTCAGCAAGGAGGGATTGTGACTGATTTGCTGCAGCGAGTTTCTAGTTCAGAGGATGTGCTTTTCTTTGTGAATGCCTTTTCTTTGTTTGCCGTTTTGACTCCGTTTATTGCATGTGCAGTCGCATTTGTTGATTTTTTACGCGATGGTTTTAAAAAGATGCCCCAATTGCAATATGATCCTTTTTTGTATGGATTAACTCTAATTCCTCCGACTCTTCTAACATTAGTTTATCCGGATCTTTTTCTAAAGGCGCTTGGATTTGCCGGTGGTTTTTTAGACATGGTTTTGTTTGGGCTTTTGCCTTGTATGATTGTTTGGGTGGGGCGTTATGTTAAAAACGTGAAAGGAGCGCATCAGGTGTGGGGCGGCAAGCCATTTTTGTGCTTTGTTTTCCTTTTTTGTTTTTCTGTGATTGTCTTTCGTTTTTTATGAAAATTGCAATTTTAGGCGGAGGCATTTCAGGGTTAAGCGCGGCTTGGTATGCTAAGAAACGATACCCTGAGGCTCAAGTGCAACTATTTGAAGCTTCCAGTCGTCTCGGCGGTGTGATTGATACTGGCTATTTAGATGATTTTATCTATGAAAAAGGGCCCCGTACCTTTGCGTTTTCTAGGTCTTTGCATCTGTTGGAACTGATTGAGGAGCTTGGCCTCTGTGAAGAGATTTTGCCAAGTTCTCCTCTCTCAAAAAAACGGTATCTTTGGCATCGCAAAGAACTTCGCTCTATTTCGTCTTTTTTTGGATCTCTCATTGTATCTTTGATGAAAGAGCCGTTTACTGAGAAAAAGCAAATCGATGATGAGACGATTTATGATTTTGCTTTTCGAAAGTTTGGCAAGAAGATAGCAGAGACTTTATTTGATCCAATGGCTCTTGGTATTTATGCAGAAGATATTCGTAAGTTGTCTTTGCTCTCTTGTTTTCCTTCTCTTTATGAATGGGAAAGGCAAGGCAGATCTTTTGTAAGTGGTTTTTTTTCATTGATGTTTCAGCAAAAGAAAAAAGGGCTTTTTTCTTTAAAAAGAGGCATTGCTTCGCTGATTGGTGAAATGCAAAAACAGCTTTCTATTGAGATTTTTTATCAGACGCCAATCTCTGCCTTAGCAGAAAATGGCGTTGTATCTAAAGATTCTTTTTTTCCTGCTGACTTAATTGTTTCTGCTTTGCCGGGGCCTTCTTTGGGAAATTTGACAGGATCTTGGTCTGATTTTCCGACAACATCTTTATGGGTTGTACAATATGCATTTCAAGAGAATGTGCTTTTAAAAAATGGTTTTGGATATTTAGTCCCAACGTCTGAAAAAGAATCTGTGCTTGGGGTTGTCTTTGATAGTTCTTTATTTCAAAGGCCAAGTCGTCTCTGTCAAACGTTTCTGACAGTTATGCTTCGACCTTCCGGAGATGCTGTGTGGGCGGAAAGAGAAGCTCTCAGTGCGTTAGAAAGACATCTCAACATTCAAGCCAAGCCTTTCTTTGTTCATTCCTATTTAGCGAAAGATGCGATCCCTTTTTTTAAAGTAGGATATGCAAAGCGTCTTCATTCTTTTCTTCAAGATCTTAAAATAAAATATCCACACCTTCATGTATGCGGAAACTATGTCGATGGCGTTTCCGTGGATGCGTGTATCTCTTCTTCTAAAAAAATCTTTATTAATTGATTTTATACTAAAAAGCAAATAAAATAGAAGTAAGGCGATCTATTTAGTTAATAAAAAAGTAATAAAAGAGGTCTTATGAACGTATCTGTTTTCCCATCCAATGGGTTGTTTTCTATTCAGCGTCAAGTAAACTCTAGCAAGTTAACGATCAGTGAGTTGAGACATCTTGAGGATCAATTATTAAATACAGATGAAGCGGCAAGTCAATTAGGATCTTCTATTTTAGGTCAGATTCATTTTCAACAGGAAGTTTTATTAAAAAAAGAAATTACACATTTAGGAGAAGGATCTGTTTTATCGCAAGTAAAGCGAGTGCAGAGGGTAAGTTCTTTTTTGACTCCATCAGAGCTTCAATCAGAGATTGTACATTTGAAAGCAAAAACAGCTCATGGCGCCTCTCAAGTTCAAGCGCAAATTGAGAGATTAGAATTTCAGTCGGTCTATCCTTTGGCGATGGATTTAGAGGCAAAGGCAGCGCAATCTACATTCGCTAGCCGCATGCTTGAGATTGCTGAAGAAGGGTCATTGCAAAAACTCAGTGCAACACAGCAGGAAGAAGTGCTCCGTTTTGGGGATGCAGATATTTCACGCTCTATCAAGCATTATGTACACAATTTAGAGCTCCAATTAGATGCAGCTCGGGATTTTCATTTTGGTCGTATCGAAGAAGGCGAGAGAAAGCTTCAAAGACTGCCGGAGTCTGTTCAAAGACGGATCGAAGGACTTGTATGGGCTTCTCAGGATAATCCAGAGGGGACTATGACAAGCGCTATTTTACAGAGTTTGGAAGAGCGGATGGGGTTTTGAATAAATAGACCTCTTTCGAAACTCAGGCTTCCCTGTTTCCGAAGAGGATTTGTTTTTAGTCTTTTATAATCAGCGAGTTAAGTTCGCATTTCCTGGTGTTTTAGGTGGTCTTTTGTGGTTTGTTTTAAAATCTTGAATACTAAATAATTTATTTGCTATAATTATTATAAATAAATTAAAAAACGGTAATAAAATGTCAAATTCAATACAATTAGTTTCTGGTTCTCAAAGAGGTCAAGCATCTTCTAATGCGTCCTCGCCTACATCAACATGGATGAATCGAATGATTGTTCTGTTGGCGGTGGGTGTCATCGGTGTTTCGTTGCTTGCCGGATCGCATTATGTTGGATCTTTAGCAGAAAAAGTTCTCCGGGCTACAGGAGCTGGATTGTCATGTGTTGGTTTTGGCGGGGCTGTTCTCGTTGGGCTTAAGAAGCCTTCTGAAGTTGTTGAAATTGACGCGGCATCGAGAAAAGCGTTTGAAGATATTGAAAAGTCGAAGAAAGCTCTTGCAAGGTTTAATTTGTTTATGCAAGAAGGCCTGCCGGGATTGGCTCAGCGACAAACTTACCAAAAATTGGAAGCAGAATGTCGAGACATGATTGACAGCGGGCGTCCGGAAAGAGATTTGAAAGAAAAATTGGAAGCTTGGGTTAAGGAATTGGAAGGGAAATCTTCCTATGCTAAACATATTGGAAGGATTCAAAGTTATATAGCGGATGCTTTTGACGAATTAAAACCAGGGACTGTAATGATTAGCGGTCAAGAAGAGAGGGGAATAGATCCGAAAAAGGCTGTCTTGTTAGAACAGCTTAATTTCTGTGAGAAAAAACATGTTAAAGGTCTGAATTCGAAAATTTTAGCAGCGAATGACGAGAAAGGATTGTTGGGAGTCTCTCTTATGATCTCGGCAAGAATGTCCCCTGAAGGACGTGAATCTTGGGCACGGCAAAAAGCTTTCTATTATCAGAAGCATGGATTAAGTGTTCCTGTTTAACTGAGATAAGAGATCAGCGCAGAATAAAAAGAGAAGCGCAAAAAATAAATTATGAATTTATATAGTCATTTTTAATCAGCGATTCTTGAACCTTTTTCGGTATAAATATAAATTCATTATTTCTTTTTTCTCAAGCTTTTGCGCTTCTCTTTTATTCTGCGCTGATCTCTTTTCCCCTTCCCCACACAGACTCGAGGCCTTCAGAGTCCAATCTCTCTTATTTTTGTGTAAGCAAAGGATGCGATTTTTGAGAAAGTGGATCCCCGTAAACATAACCTAAGTTTCGCGTCCATGTTGTGAATGGATCTTTTGGATTGTTGATGATCCTCGCATTTTCGAAAGCAAAGGCGATGAGATACGAATTTTCAGGGATTTTACTGCTTAGATGAGAAGGATGGATTGCTTTTACAAGGGTTTGCTTCTCTTCATTTTCAAAAATGGCAAAAAGGATGATCAGCTTCTGAAAACAGAAAAAATCTTGAATATAGCCTTCTTGTGGAGGTGTTTCAATCCATTGATCGCAAGCAAGACGAAGCGCTTTTTTTCCGGTGAGTTCAAAGGCTATTGGTGCAAGGATATTCGCGATGAGTTTTTGTAAAAAAGGAGCCTCTCTCCAAAGATCTCTTAACCGTACATTGTTATTTTTGATATGAAGAATTTTTTGAAAATCGACAGGACAGTTTTCAAAAGAAATTTCACCAGTTTGATGGAAGTGGTTGCTTTGGCTTGCGGTGATGATCATTTTCATAGGAGATAGAGGATACTTTCTTTTGTGCAAAAGCTCAAGTATGTAAAAATTGGTATTATGTCTCTTCCGATTGGTGTTGAAAGTCGCCAAAATGGATGATTGGAAATTTGGCTTTGAGCTCGCCTAAAAACCGATTTTTCCATTATCTTCGGTATATGACGAATTTTTTAGAAGAGTTGCGAAACTCTCTTCACTTGGTAGAAGAAAAGATCGGATACGTTTTTAAAGATAAAGAATTAATTATTCTGTCTTTAATCCACCGCTCCTTTGTCAATGAGCACAAACAGCTTGTACATCAACATAACGAAAGGCTTGAGTTCCTGGGGGATTCGGTGCTGGGACTCATTACTTCTGATTTTTTATATTGCAGATTCCCGGAGTTTCAAGAAGGGCAGCTTTCACAGCTAAGATCCAGGATTGTGGATGCCTCTGCTTGTGCTTTT
>CAYVDU010000007.1:9073-17505 GCA_964450765.1 uncultured bacterium
TGCTTTTTATTTGCAAAAATTGAGTTTAAACGAATTTATTTTACTGGGAAGAGGCGAGAAAAGAAGCGAGGGGAAAACCAAGGTCTCTATTTTAGCTGATGTATTTGAGGCGCTTATTGGAGCGGTTTATTTGGATGGCGGATGGGGGGTTGTTTATGGGTTTTTGATGAGCCATTTCGAGGAAGACATGAAGGCGCTGATCGGAAGTCCTTCTCATAATTACAAAGCCGAGCTTCAAAATTATTCTCAAAAAAAATTTCAAAAGGCCCCGGTTTATCAAGTGGCCCAGGAAACAGGACCGGATCATGCCAAAATATTTCATGTTGCGGTTTTCGTGGATGAAAAAGAGGTGGGATTTGGGACTGGACCTTCCAAAAAAGAGGCGGAGCAAAAGGCGGCTTTCGAGGCTCTTTCTAAATTAGGTATTCCTTTATGACAAAAATAAAAGTGCTCTGGAATTGTCGAGAGTGTGGTCATTCACAGTTGAAATGGACCGGGAGCTGTGGTGGGTGTCAGAATTGGAACACGCTAATGGAAGAGGTTGCCGTTGAAGAAAAAAAAGTCCGTTTTGAAGCGAAGAAAAAAGAGGCGGCAAAACCGGTTCGTGTTCGAGACGTAGAAATTGGGGCTTTTCAAAGGATTGGAACAAAGATTGGCGAATTGGATCGTTTGTTCGGCGGCGGAATTGTTGAAGGGTCTTTAATTTTGGTGGGGGGAGAACCCGGGGTTGGAAAATCGACGCTTTTACTGCAGATTGCGAATGCGCTTGCTTTTCAGGGACTCACTATTCTTTATGTTTGCGGAGAGGAGTCGACAGAACAAACATCTTTAAGAGCGAAGCGTCTAGGCATTGATCATCAAAATTTGTATCTTTTAAGCGAAACTTTATTCAGTGCGATTCGCGCCCAAATTGAGCATTTGCAGCCGGATGTCGTGATCGTTGATTCTGTGCAGATTGTCTATAAAGGCGAGATTCCCTCATCTCCGGGGTCGGTCGTTCAGGTACGTGAAATTGCAACGGAATTCATGCATTTGGCCAAAGGACAAGGCATTACGACCTTTTTAATTGGACATGTAACAAAATCAGGAGAGCTTGCGGGTCCGCGTGTTTTAGAGCATTTAGTGGATACAGTGCTTGATTTTGAGGGGGATCGTCAGCATGGATATCGTCTTCTTCGGGCGATCAAAAATCGGTTTGGATCGACGGATGAGATTTCTATTTTCCAAATGAAAGAGACAGGCCTTGCAGAAGTGCCAAATCCATCGCATGCTTTTTTAGCGGAAAGAGTGAAGGAAGTGGCCGGATCTGCCATCGTCCCGGGGCTGGAAGGAGCCCGTTCTTTTTTATTGGAGATTCAAGCTTTAGTGACTCCCACAGCGTTTTCAAATCCTTCCAGAAGATCGACGGGACTCGATCAAAACCGGTTGGCGCTTCTTTTGGCGGTGCTCGAAAAACGTGTGGGGTATCGGCTTCATCATTGCGATGTATTTGTTGCCTTAGCGGGAGGACTGAAGATTGCAGAGCCTGCGATTGATTTGGGGATTTTGCTTGCGATTGCGTCCTCTTTTTTAAACAGGGCTTTACCATCGGATTTGATTGTTTTAGGAGAGGTAGGACTGGGTGGAGAGGTGAGAGGCGTGAGTCGTTTAGAGACCAGGTTGAAAGAAGGCATCCACATGGGATTTAAAAAATGTATTTTGCCAAAAAGAAATATGAAGGGACTATCTCCTAGTATTTTAGAGAAAATACAACTTATTGACGTAGAGCTTGTGGATCAGGCCATTAGTAGCGTGCTCGGATGAAAATAGTGGCGGGTGCTAGAGATTCTTTATTGTCCCGGATGCAATTTTTGGAAATGCAGAAGATCATGGGAGATCGCGTTGAGCTAGTTCCTGTTTGGATGAAAACAGCGGGAGATAAAGATAAGAAAACATCTCTTCGTTCGATGGGGAAAACTGATTTTTTCACGAAAGAACTTGACTTGATGCTTCTTGCCGGCGATATCCGGATTGCGATTCATTCTGCGAAAGATTTGCCGGATCCTTTGCCGATGGGGATTTGTCGTGTTTTTTTGACAGAGAGTATTGATCCTCGGGATTGTATTGTCTTGCCGGAAGGCCTGTCTTTTTTTTCCTTGCCTAAAGGTTCTGTGATTGCTACATCGAGTCTTCGTAGAGAAGAGGTGGTTCTTTCTTTGCGATCTGATTTGCAATTTATTGATTTAAGAGGAACGATTCAAGAAAGACTCTCTCTTTTAGATCAGAATGTTGTGAGTGGTGTTGTTGTTGCAGAGGCGGCCATCATTCGTTTGGGATTGACTCATCTCAATCGATTCATGCTGCCGGGAGAAACTGCAATGCATCAAGGATGTTTGGCTGTGACGGCTCGTAGTTCTGATTTTGAAATGATAGAAATATATGATTCTTTATCTAGGATTGGATCCTAAACATTTTGAAAAAAAAGTGTTTCATTATCCGGTCATTCGCACAGAGAAAATTGGTGTTTTTGATGAACAGGTGCGCTCTGCTTGGGAAGAATGCACTCACGTGATTTTTACAAGTCAAAAAGCTGTTTCTTATTGGCGGGAAGATCTCTCTTGTGAAGGTAAAGAGATTATTGCAGTTGGAGCGAGGACTCAAGCTCTTTTGCGAGAAGAGGGACTCTATTCTTTGGTGCCTTCTATAGAAACGCAAGAAGGAATCATTGCTTTATTGGAATCGATGGATTTGGAATCTCCTTATTTTTTTTTGCCGCGCTCGAAGATTTCAAGACCTTATCTAACAAATTACTTAAGAAAAAAAAAGTGGCGCTATTTTGCATTTGATCTTTATGACACGGTGTTCCAACAGTTAGAGCCGGTTCCTTCTTTGGATCTCTTTGAGGAGATTGTGTTTACAAGTCCTTCGACTGTGCATGGTTTTTTGAAAATCTTTAAAACGTTGCCAAAAGACAAAAAATTAACGGCAATTGGCCCTGTTACAGAAGCTGCGCTACGAGTTAATCTTGAATATGCCGAAAAAGAAGAGATTAACGCAGAATAGAAGAAGAAGCGCAAAATAAGAAAATATAGTGGATTAAATTATAAATTGCACATTTTGGCAGGTGCGAAAGCTGTCGAATTTCAACGATCGCAAGTTGTATAGTATTAACTCAATACTATACAACTTGCGATCGTTGAAATTCGACAGCTTTGGCACAGCCAAACTATGCAATTTTTCATTGAAGTCACTATACAAGTTATTTTCTATATCTGGTATAACGTGTTAGACTTCTTTTTTTAGGAGAATTGCATGACACATCAGGAAGCGACTAGTTACCAGTTACCGGAATTGCCTTATGATTTTGGGGCTTTAGAGCCGATTATTTCTGCAGAAATTATGAAGCTTCATTATGACAAACATCATAGAGCCTATGTCACAAATTTGAATAACGCTTTAGAGAAATACCATGAGGCAGAGACAAAAAATGATGTTGCACAGATGATTTCCCTCCAGTCTGCTATTCGATTTAATGGCGGAGGCCATATCAATCATAGTATTTTCTGGACGATCCTGGCGCCTCCTTCTCAAGGCGGAGGGCATATGCCAAAAGGAGATCTGTTGAAGATGATTGATCGTGATTTTGGCTCTTTTGATGGATTCAAGGAAAAATTGACGGCGGCATCCATTGCTGTGCAAGGATCTGGCTGGGGATGGCTAGGGTATAACAAGGGGCAAAAGCGACTTGAAGTTGCCGCTTGTGCCAATCAAGACCCATTAAGCGCTCAAGGATTGATTCCTTTATTGGGTATTGATGTTTGGGAGCATGCCTATTATCTTCAATATAAGAATGTTAGAGCGGATTATGTGAAGGCCCTCTGGCAAATTTTTAATTGGAAATCTGTGGAAGAGCGATTTTTAAAGGCGATCATAGGTTGATTCTTTTGAAGTAGAATGGTATTATCGTGGCAAAATGGGTTTATTTTCTAAATTAAAGCCGAGTATTAAAGTTCAAACCATTAAGAAAGATGGTTTTAGTGGTTGGATTAAGTGTTCTGGCTGTTCAGAATTGATTCATGCGACAGAGCTGGGGACTAAACTTAATTGTTGTCCTAAGTGCGACTACCACTATCGATTGTCATTAAAACAAAGACTTGATCTTCTGGCGGATGAAGGGAGTTTTAATGAATATTTTACAGATATCAAGCCTGTAGATTCTTTGGGTTTTGTGGATACGGAATCGTATCAAAATCGTTTAGATTCGGCCATTTCCAAGACGAAGCGCGATGATGCTGTGTGCGTCGGTGTTTGTTCTCTGCAAGGAAGAAAGGTGGCGCTTGGGATTTTAGATTTTTCTTTTATGGGCGGATCGATGGGATCTGTTGTTGGAGAAAGACTGACTTGCTTGATTGAGCTTGCAACGGAGCAAAAACTGCCCTTAATTATTGTTTCTGCGTCAGGAGGGGCGAGGATGCAGGAGTCCGTGCTTTCTTTGATGCAGATGGCGAAAACGTCTGCCGCTCTTGCTAAGTTACACGAGGCAGGGCTGCCTTATATTTCTATTTTAACGAATCCAACAACAGGAGGAGTGACAGCTTCTTTTGCGACTCTTGGAGATATCATTATTGCAGAACCTGACGCTTTAATTGCTTTTGCAGGGCCTCGTGTTGTTGAACAAACAATTGGTCAAAAATTACCGCCTAGAGCGCAAAAATCTGAGTTTTTGCTTGAAAAGGGGATGATTGACTGTATCGTGAAGCGTTCTCTTTTAAAGGGAGTCATTGCTTCTTTTTTAGATTTCTTAATGGAAAATGATCGGCCTGTTTTGAGAGATCATCTTGCACAAAAAATGCCAGAGCGTTTAAAAGAGCTACTAAAAATAGCTGAGACGTGTGTTTAAAAAAAACACTCTCTTAGGGGGCTCTTATTCAAAAAGTTCCAGTACCTATCCAGGTGATCGATTCAGAGTTAGTTCCTTTGTATGCGACCGAATTTGCTTCGGGAGCAGATCTTCGCGCCGCAATCCTTGAGTCTATTTCTTTACATCCCGGATGTTCGGTGATTGTTCCGACGGGGATTCGTGTGGAAATTCCTCTTGGTTATGAGATTCAAATTAGACCAAGAAGCGGCTTTGCAGCAAAAAATCAAGTGACTGTTTTAAATACCCCGGGAACCATTGATGCTGACTATCGTGGAGAAATTTGCGTGATTTTGATGAATCATGGTAAGGAAATTTTTGTCATTGCCCCGAAAATGAGAATAGCCCAGCTTGTATTGGCTCCCGTCGTTCAGGCGGAATTTGTGAAAAAAGAAGATTTAATGGCTACAGAAAGAGGAGAGGGGCGATTTGGTCATACAGGCGCGCAATAATCCTTTGGCTGAATTATTTTGGCCTTTGAGAAGGAAATCTATGTTGAGAATCACGGATTATTTAGATGCCGATCTTGTGTTGTTTTTAACGCAAGACAATCGTGATGATGCTATTGACGCAATGATTCATCGTTTAGATGTCAATGGCAAGCTCGTTGATAAAGAATCGTTTCGCGATGCGATTTTTCATCGAGAAGAATTGGTTTCGACAGGAATTGGGATGGGAGTTGCTGTGCCGCACGCAAAAATGAAAGAGATTCGCCAGTTTTTTATTGCAATCGGTGTTCAGCAAACAAAAGGCATCGACTGGAATTCCATCGATAAAGTGCCGGTGCGAGTTGTTTTTATGATCGGAGGACCTGATGATCGGCAATCAGAATATTTACAAATGCTGTCGATGTTAACTCGTGCCATTAAAGATGTTGAATTTCGTAAAAAATTACTCAAAGTATCTAATGCGCAAGAAGTGGTTGATCTTTTTACTAATTCTTTGTGATTAGTTGAATTGTCGATTTGTGATGCATAAACGACGAAGATGGTAACGCAGAATAAGAGAGAAGCGCAAAAGCGCAGAAAAGAAAAAAGAAATCGCGAAACGCGAAGAAAAAAGAGATGAAGTTCAACTGGGATAGGTATAGTTGCGTATAAAGTTGAATTTATTATATACCTACCGAAGGAAACCAATTCTTTATCTTTGGTATACCTTAATTTTATGAACACATGTGGGTTCAGTCTATGGATTTAAAACTTAAAGATGTTGCTGAGCTTTTAAATGTTTCTGAAACAACAGTGCGCCGTTGGGTTTCTGAAGGGCGTATCCCTTATTATCGTTTGCATCAACAGTATCGATTTAATCGTAATGAAATTGAAAGTTGGGTGTTTAGTTGTAAACAAGAAGGAACGTTTACTCCGTTTGAGATGCGAGATGGTGGAAAGGAGATTTTAGGAACGCAACAGTTTGGGTTGTATCGGGCGATTCACAAGGGTGGCGTTTATCGAGATGTTCCAGGTAATACAAAAGAAGAAGTGATTCGAGCAGCGGTAGAAAGAATTGCTGAGAATATTAGCTTGGATGCAGAAGTCATTACAGAGCTTCTTTTGGACCGTGAAAAATTGATGCCTACAGCTCTTTCGAATGGTGTTGCGGTTCCTCATACGAGGGATTTCTTACTGCAAGAATCGTATGATGTTGTTGCTGTTGTTTTCCCCGAAAAGCCGATTGAATACGGGGCTTTGGACGCTTGTCCTGTGGATGTTTTGTTTTTTCTTTTTGCTTGCGACGATAAAAGACATCTTCATTTGCTCGCAAAAATCGCTCATTTAAGTAGCAAAGAAGATAACTTGCTGTATCTACGATCTCATCCAGACAAGCACGAGTTTTTGGAGTTCGTGAAGCAGTGGGAAGGAGATCTGAAGATCTCCCGAGAAGCAGTCAGTTTATCGAACGGATAGAACCATTGCAGTGATGTTATCTGTAGAGCGTTTTTGAGAGAATGCGAATTGAACGAGTCTTTTAGCTCTGTCGTCTGGAAATCGATTTAAAACGCTAATCACTTCTTTTTCTGATGTATAATCTTTGAGTCCATCGCATGCGATCACAATTGTATCATTGGGATATAGGTCTTGTACTGTGATTTTTGGTTTGTGAATGAGTGCAGAAGGTGCTTTTTTAAGCTCTTCATCTCCAAGCGCTCTAGATACATTGACGCCATACCACGGAGCTGGCCAGCGAATATGTTTAGGATCGCCGTTGAGGGGGGCTCTCTCTGGTTGTATATCTAAAAGTCTTGCTTTATCTTTTTCAGAAGTCCAATTACGTATACATGATAAAGGAATCGCTTTTGTTTGATTTTCAGAAAATTGACGATAGATGGTTGCTTCGCTATCTCCAATAGTGGCGGTGAATATTTTTTTTGTTTTTGGATCAACAAAAGAAACTACAGCCGTACTGCCTTGAGAGTCCCATTTCGGGTGTGATTTAATTTCTGATTCAATGATATCGAAAAGTTCTGTAAAAGCGGCTCGAACATTTGAGTTGTGTTTCTTTAAAAGAGGAAAGAAGAGTTGGTCTACTCTTTTTGCGGCAAAACGAGCAACATCAGATCCTCCGTGTCCATCAAATACGGCAAATAAAGATCCTTCTTTTGTTTCTTTGATGAGGTGAGCGTCTTCCATTGTTGGTCTTCTTCCTTGAAGATCAGCGAAGTCTGTTCGGATGGAAAGAGGGCCTGGTCTTTGTGGATGGGTCGCTGCAAAAGTGCGGAGGTCTTCTGCTGAAGCAATAGGAGCATCAGGGGCTTCTTGGGCATGTTCTTCTAGTGCTTTTCTTGCATTTTTCTGTAGTTTTTGCAACGCGATTTTGTGTGCCTTTTCAGCTGCTTTTGCTGGTTCATCTAAAGTTGCTTTTGCTCGCTCGATTAAATGCTGTGGATATTTTTTGAGTTCTTTTTTTACTTTGGATTGTTCATTGGTGAGCTCTTGTATTGAAGCTTCCAAGGCACTCCCTTTTCGAAGGCTTGTCGGATCGAACGCACCGTGGTAAAGAGGTTCCATGAGAACTTGGTGTTCTTGTTGCTTGGTTTTAATGGAAGATGTTAATTGAGCGTTTCTTTGTAATAAATTTTGTATTTCTAATTGCGTCTTTTCTTGTTTTGCTTTTTCTTTTTGACATGCGCTTCGTGCTTTTTTGAAAGCAGCTACTTTTAAATCTAGATCATTTGTTTGAGGTTCTGCTGCTGAAGATGTGTCTTCTAGAGGAGGGGCGGTTATAACGGCTTCGGGAGCGGTTGGTCTGGCTTTGATGAAGATGGTGGCGATACATGCGGCACATGCAGTGAGAGCGACTCCTATATAGATCTTGTTGGAATTTGAGGAAAGGAAATTACTAATGTTGCTTCTTGTTATTCCATTAAACATAATTATGTTCCTTATTAATTATTTACAACTATTTTAAGCTTGTTTTGTTTTGTAGTAAATATAATTTATTATTTAAAGCACTTTGTATTAGGTGTAAGTAAAAATATAAATTGATACTGAAGATGCTGTGTATACCGAAAAAGGTTCAAGAATCGGGTTTCTGACGG
>CAYVDU010000008.1:0-15478 GCA_964450765.1 uncultured bacterium
ATTTTTGACGCTTTGACGCGCTGCAATTCAATATTATTTTTCATAAATGGTATTAATCATTCAAAGATTGAACAGAAAGAACCTTTACGCCACGCAATGTAGGCTCAATCACCGTAAACAAAAAGGATCCCACTTTAAAAGTCTCTCCTATATTCGGAAAATGACCAAGACCATGAACGATAAAATCGCTTAAAGTATCTTCTGAAGACGCTCGTAAATCAGATTGAAACTCTCGGTTAAATTGACCCACTGTCATCTCTCCTAAAAGAGTTCTCTCTACATAAAGAGAACTGGGGGTCTCTTGATGCTCCAAAGACTCCTCTCCAAAGATCTGAGAAACAATATGATCTAAAGTAAGAAGACCGCATGCATGTCCAGAAGGATCCAATACCACAGCCGCGCTTTGATTATTTCTTCGAAACTGATCCAAAATATGCAGAATGGATGATTCTCTTGTAATAAACCAAGGAGATCTAGATTGATCTAGAATCGGTTTTCCTCGCTCTAAGCGTAATAAATCTCGAGTATGTGCAAGAGCAATAATGTTATGTTTTTGGTGCCGATAGATAGCCACCACAGGTTCATAATGGATACTTAGAAGATTTCTCACCTCTTCTAATGTAGCAAAAGAAGGAACGCTCACGAGCTTCTCCAAGGGAATCATCATTTGCCCTGCAGATTGATTCTTCATGTGAAAAATACGGCGCGTCAATTCATGCAGCTCATCGTATCCACCTGCACCTTCTTCAAAAGCAAGAGTCACCTCTTCTCGAGAAAAAAATAAGGGTGTCTCCTTAGATGTGCCCATCAAGCGATGAATCCCCCGCGATAAAAAATCAAACGCCCAAATCACCGGTAAAAATACAGAAGCAAGAAATCGCATCAACGGAACTAACGTCAAAGCAATCTGAGAAGGATGCCGCCTTGCAGCAAACATCGGCGCAAGCTCTGCAAAAATAACCACCAGAAGCACTTGAGAGATTGGGGCAAAATCAGGATCTAAATGAATGGATTCATAAAACCTGCGAGAACATTCAGAGCCCACTTGCAATGCTGTATTAATACCAATTAACGTTGTTCCAAAAAAACGGGAAGGGTGTTGCAAAAAAGAACTCAGCCAAATCGCACTTTTCTTTCCAATACTCACATAATACTGCAAGCGAATCCTGCTAAAAGAGACAGAGGCCATTTCAAAAAGAGCAAAAAGCGCCTGAACCAAAATCGCTAAACATGTGAAGAATAAAAAAACGACCCAATTTGACATCGATCCTTCAATCATCTTCGATTCCTTAAACAACGAACATAAATCCGCTTAATCCGATTTGGATCCGCAGCAAGCACATAGAATAAAAATTGATCCGTTGCGTATTTTGTTCCGGCTATCGGAATATCACCTAATTGCTCAATTAACCAGCCACCTAATGTGACAATATTTTCTTCAGACTTCAACGGAATATCAAAAATTTCTTTAAACTCCGCAAGCTCCAATTTACCGCTTGCAATAATCACATCTCGGCTCGAACGCGTGTATAAATGCTTTGGATCCCGCCGATCTGAAATTTCACCTACCACAGCTTCAATCAGATCTTCTTGAGTAATCAACCCTGAAATTGACCCGTATTCATCAACAACAATGGCTAAACTCTCTTGCCTTTCTCTTAAATTTGTAAGAAGCGTCCAGGCCTTTGTCGCCTCAGGTACAAAATAGGGCTTTTTCAAAATCGAAAGAAGATCTTGTGGCGTCCGAATCGCTTCGCGGTGAAAAAAATAACGACGCGCAGAAATGACACCTAACACATTCTCTAGATTTCCATCGCATACGGGAACTCTTGTAATTTCTAAATCTACGAATAAATGAAGCAATTGAGACGGAGAATCTTGAATATCATAATACAAAACTTCATCACGCGGACGCATTCTCTCTCTGACAATGGATTGCTTTAAATCCAGGGCCCCTGTAATCAAATCACATTCTTGAGGCAATAAAACACCATGTTCCTCCGATGTTTGAACCACATGACGAAGTTCATCGGCAGAAAGCACTTTTTCTTTTTTTAAAAACACAAAAAAAACACGAGAAATCCAATACGTCACTTGCGTTAAAGGACCTCGAATATATCTTAAAACCTTAGCTAATCGATCGATCGATGGAGCGATCTTAAAAGCAAATGCCGCATTATTCGGCAAAGCCATCGATTTAGGCAACACCTCTCCAAAAACAAGAGTGAGCAATAAAGGAAGTCCTACTTTAATTCCCCAGCTATCCGTTTCAAATAAATTCGCAACCACGTTCTGGATCAATAAATTCACTAAAATGTTGAACATCAAAAGAGTCACCAAAAGATCTCTAGGACGACTCATTAAAGAAGCGATGAGCCGATGACGGGGCTCTGGACTCATTTGATACGACTTCAACGTCATTGGGGATAATGAAAAAAAGGCAGTTTCTGAGGCCGATAAAAAAGCAGATAAAAAAATAAAAAGAATAAGAGCTACAATATATATCATTGCAAAGGGGTTTTTTGAGTCGAATTCGGAGTAAAATGAACCTTCAGCCACCCTTCCGGAACAACTCCAAGATCACGCATTAAAACCATTTCGATCCAGGCCGGATCTGATTGCGACGCCAATTTCAATTGCAACTCTTCTCTCTCCGAAAGCAGTTGCGTCTTTTCTTTTTCCATCTCTCCTAACAAGAAATCATATTCAGAAATCACACTCTGCTTTTTTTGAATCGCTTGTAAACATGCGCCAAGCGTCAAAAAGCAAAAAGAAAAAGCCCACCACCAACGTTTCCAAAAGAGCATGATTCGCCTAAATTATAAATAAGGACAAGTAATCCCTACTTGCCGCATATATTTCCCTTTTCTATCTGCATAAGATGTTTCACAAGGATCTTCTGCTTTAAAAAACAACACCTGTGCCAACCCTTCTCCAGCATAAATCTTAGCAGGCAATGGCGTTGTATTGGATATTTCCAAAGTCACATACCCCTCCCATTCCGGCTCAAATGGCGTCACATTCACAATAATACCGCAGCGAGCATACGTCGATTTACCAACACAAAGAGTTAACACATCACGAGGGATGCGGAAATACTCAACACTTCGCGCTAAAGCAAACGAATTCGGAGGTACAATGCACTGATCCGCCTGAATATCCACAAAAGCATGCGGACAAAACTGTTTTGGGTCAATAATAGAGCCAAAAACATTTGTAAACACCTTAAATTCAGAGGCAACGCGCAAATCATAACCGTAACTCGACAAACCAAAACTAATCAGTTTGTTGCCATTATTTTCACGAACCTGCGATTCCGCAAAAGGTTCGATCATCTTATATTCTTTCGCCATTCGGCGAATCCATTTATCCGATTGAAGAGCCATAATTCTTAGATATAGCGCGCGAAATCCTTTTCTTGCTACATTTTTCAATAAGTATGACAGATCCATTTATCAAGTCTTCGTGGACAAAACCAGATTCCCCTTTTGAGACGCCTCTTCGTCCTCAACATTTACACGATTTTATAGGACAAGATTCCATTCGCAAAAGATTGCAAATTGTCATTGATGCAGCCAAAGAAAGAAAAGAAGCTTTAGGCCACTGTCTTTTTTCCGGACCTCCTGGACTCGGCAAAACAACGCTTGCCCACATCATTGCAAAGTCCATGGAAACACAGCTCGTCCTTACATCCGGCCCTGCCATTGAAAAACCAGGAGATCTAGCCGGCATCCTTTCCAATTTAAAGTTCGGCGATGTTTTATTTATTGATGAAATTCATCGCCTGAATAAAACGGCCGAAGAGTACCTCTACTCAGCAATGGAAGACTTCTCTTTAGATCTGATGATTGATTCAGGTCCCAGCGCAAGAAGCGTTCAAATCAAGCTCAATCCTTTTACTTTAGTAGGAGCTACAACCCGTGTAGGTCTCATCAGCGCACCGATGCGTTCAAGATTTTTAGTCTCTCTTAGGCTCGACTATTATGAACCTCGTGTCTTGCAAAAAGTCATCGAACGATCGGCTTCCATTTTACGTTTAACACTATCCAGCGAGGCATCTTTCGAGATCGCTAAACGCTCCAGAGGAACCCCTCGCATTGCCAATAACTTGCTTCGCTGGGTTCGAGATTTTGCGCAAACACAAAAGCAAAAGGAAATTCATCAACACACCGCAGAAGAAGCTCTCGATCTTCTGGCAATTGATGAATATGGCCTTGATGAAATGGACAAAAAAATTTTAAAGCTTATTATTGATCATCATAATGGCGGTCCTGTGGGAATCAATAATTTAGCGGTCAGTATTGGCGAAGAAGCTCATACCCTCGAAGAAGTATACGAGCCTTTTTTAATCATGCAAGGCTTTATTCGACGCACTCCAAGAGGACGTGAGACAACGCCGCTTGCCATAAAACATATACAAAAATTGGAGTTTTAACCATGAAGTGGATCTATTCCATATTGGTCATCGGAGTACTGAATTGTTTTGCAAACAATGCGATGCCCCACAAATCAGCGGAGCTCATAGCGCCTCGCAATATCCAAGTGCTCATTGTCAAAGATGCTTCCGAAGCTCTTTTGGAAGTCAAAGGGCCTTATCACCTCATTAACCCCCACGATGGCTCAAAAATCACTTCCGGGCTTCTCGGTAAACGATTTATGGTTCGTTCTCTCGATGCAGGGATCAAATGGGGAGAAGAGTTTCCCGGTATCCATCAATTTTACATTCGACCTCGCTCCCAAGAAACATCTATCTTTGTTAACGGAATTCAATACAACGGAGCCATTGCAGTCTTTGGCATTGCAGGTCAAATTCACATCATCAACGATCTGGATATCGAAACCTACGTCAAAGCAGAGCTCACATCTCACTTCCCTTCCCCTCTAGAACAAGAAGTTCTCGCTTCTCTTGCGATTGTTCTAAGAACAGAGGCTTATTATCATTCCACCAAAAATGAAGACAGCTTTTGGCATGTCACTGCAGAAGATACAAAATTTCAAGGATCTGCACTCATTGTTCCTGGATCTCCTGTAGAACGCGCTGTTGATTCCACACGGCACCTAATCCTTGTGCATCCTGAAAACGGACGCAATGCTCCTTTTGCCGCTAGTTGGACAGAGCACAGCGCAGGAAAAACGGCAAGCTATGAAACCATGTTCCGAAAAAATGCCCTTTGTCCTGAAAAAGGTGTAGATGCTCCACATGCAGCTCTCGCTAGAACAGAATCAAAATGGAATTACAAAATAGCGAAACAAAATCTAGCTCATCTCCTTGAAATTCCTCAAATACGATCCATCGAAACATTTATTGATCCAACCTCCAATAAAGTGTACGGAGTTCGCATCAAAGATGAACATCATTCTCATGATATTGACTTTTTCACCTTGCAAGCCAAACTGGGAACGAAACATCTTTTAAGTTCTGATTTTTCCGTTACTATGAAAGATGACACCATCGTCTTCTCTGGATTTGGAAAAGGGCACGGCGTTGGACTTTGTCTTTATTCAGCGTCAGCACTTGCGCAAAATGGAGAGAATGCAGTCAAGATTCTATCCAAATTTTTCCCGGAAACCTATCTCTACAATATTAACGCTATTCCAGGCGAATAATTCTCTTACTCATAAAATCGAGGTAACACCCCGGAAACGGGACTCCGTTACCTCGATTTCTTGAGTGCCTTTCAACGCTAGGGATATTGATGTTTCGAAAAAATATCTTTTTCCCGCTCTAAACAAAAACGACGTAAAGCACTTTCTGCATCAAAACCCATTGATTCTGCCTCTTCTACAAGTTGCCACAATTTCTCGCCCAATTCGCTCTCCGACTCCAAAGAAGAACTTGTCTTCTTCTCTCCATAAATTCTTTTCATCTTACCGATCACTTTCTGAACCCGTGCCAAAGAAGGAAGCGTCGGAGGAATACCTTCCAATGGAGATTTTCTCCCTTCTTGTTTCTTTACCTCTTCCCAATTTCGCATAACCTCTTCTGCTGAATCTGCCTTCACATTTCCAAAAATATGAGGATGCCTACGAATCAATTTTTCTTTCACTAAACGAATCGCATCAGAAAGTGAAAACAATCCATCTTTCTCTGCCAGCTGTGCTGTAAAAATCAACGTATAAAAAGCGTCTCCAAGCTCTTCTTTGATTTTCTCTACATCTTTTGAATCAATCGCTTCCATTAATTCATGTGTTTCTTCTAAAAGATATGTCTGCAAACTACGTAAAGTCTGCTGTTTATCCCAAGGACAGCCTTCAGGACCCAGCAAAGTCTTGGCCACCAATAAAAGATCATCAAATTCTTTCATTACTTCTCCTGTTTCAAAGAATATATAATCCACCTTCAACAGGCATCCTCGCAAGTCTATTAATCCAGTTGAAATAAACCATTCAACTCATTAAAATCGCCCTTTCACCGGGGACCTTGTAGAATGAGCAATCTGAACCAGGTCAGGGCCGGAAGGCAGCATCCTTAAGGACACTGTCTCATGCCACAGGACCATCTCCGGTGTTTTTTATACCAAACATGATTCAAAATCAGATTTCAGGTGAGATTCAGGGCTACCAAATTTTCAAAAGCACAAAGTACGCAACATTCATTAGAATGCTCTTTGAACCTATAGTGGTTTCAGTCGATTTTTTTGGATTATTTTGAACCGATTTTTCAATTAAAATAGCAGAGGTTATACACAGGTTTTGATATTACCCCTGCCATTTTAATTGAAAATCGGTCAAAATAGTCCAAAAAAATCGACGAAAAATTTTACTAACATAGGTTCTTACATTTTTAGAACTTTGATCTCGCCTAAAATCCGATCCCCCGAATCATTTCGAATACATTCATATTTATTTAAAACAATCTAATATAAATTTTAATGATCACTATTAAAATCTTATTTATATAATAACAAACCTCTAAACATTAATAAGAAAAGCGAGTATAATTTAGAGAAAAACAGAAGCCAACATGTCTATCCAACCAACCCCTTGGTACCAAAAACCAGTTCAATGCATTCAACAAGGAGCCGGCTTTGTATATTCTTGTGGAAAAACTGCTCTAGAAATTCTTCATGAAAGTCAAAAAATGACAACCCATTTTATCTTGGGGGGAGGGCTTAAGTTTGCCAATAAACGGATCGCACTAGGGACAAGCAATCCAATGAAAAATCCTTTCCAGCCATTACAGAAAATGGATGGAGAATTGGCCATCTTTGACCAACATCAACCCTCGGAAGCAAAAAACGTTCTTCCTCCAATAAAAATAGAAAATCCAACAACTCCAAGTACGGGAACAAGCCCTACTTCCATTGCACCACCATCTTCGACATCGACAGTGACCCCAGCAAAAGAACCTAGTAATCCTAGTGCGGTGATTGATCAGATCGCAGAAACCGATCGTCAATTAAAAATTTTTTCTAACAATCTCACTTACTTTCTTCCACTTTATACAATGGCCTGTCTTGGAGGAATTAAAGACCCTGACATGAATCAGGTGATCCTTTCGATGGTCATCGAAGCCTCAGCACCCAGACCTGATGGGACTAAACCTTCTGTCAAAGATATTTTTTATCAAAAATACGGGCTAAGACTCCATTTTTGGCAAAAAATACAAATCTGGTTCTTCAATATTTTTGGAAGCTCCTCCTTCTTTTCCACAACAGTCGAAGCGTACATGCAACACTTTCTCAAGGAAACAAGAGAAAGGCTATCCAATTCTCGTTGGACGGAAAAAGGAGAAAATATTGAAAGGTTAATTGATGACATCATTCATTTTTTAGACCTTTATAAAAACGCGACATTCAATTACGCAGAAGCTAGAGAACCTACCGGAGGACTTAACCAATATAGATCGCAAGCCTGCGATAAAATGTTTCAAAAATCCCTAAAGGAAATCTCCGAAGAATTTAGTCATACTGTCATTGGAAATCTTTCTCCGAAAGTTCAGTATTTTACATCAAACAACTTCCTTTCAAATATAGCCAACGACCTACTCAATTGGATTGTCAAAAAAATCATTCATCATTTTCTACCCTCCGGCATCCATTCCATTCTACTGCAAACAGACGACGCCACAAAATCGCACTATTTACCTTTCGTCAAGGCCCTTACCGATTCCGTCACCGAACAGCTACAAAAACTCCTCCAAAATTTAGACACAGAAACCTCTAGAGAAGAACACACTCCTATCGCAGGAACACAAAAGCTCAAAGATGCTATAGAAAGCCTGTTTTATATCATCCAATTTTCAAAATCAAACACCCAAGAAGCCATCCTCCAAAAAAGAAAAGAGCTAGAAGAAAAAAGAAAAGAAAAGAACTTCAATAAAGAAATCCAACAAGGAATTCAAGACTCCATTCTCAAAGGGATTCAGGTTTTTTTACGCCACATGGCCGAACCTACAAACTCCGAACAAATGTTCACCCAATTCTGCGTTCTTGCCAACGCTTCCTTTTCAAAAGGAGAACTCATCACAGAGCAAGACTTCCAGGACTCAAAAGACAAACTCAATCTCACAGTACATACTGTCGGCAAACGCCTTGCAAATGAAGCCGTAGAAGATAAAATCCGAGGATCTCGTCCAGAGCAAATCGAAAAAATGGCAAACCTGACTTTCTCCACCCACAAAACAGATGCAGAAGCACTCGCAAAAGGATTAGAACTATCTATTCAATCCATTACACAAAAAATCAATCGGACCGACTTAGAATATCAACAAGAACAAGACATTCTCCCTGAACTCGATCAAATCGTCCAAACATTGCGGCCTTTCAGCACGAAAGAACAAATCAGCAAAGATCTCAAAAATCTTCCCGAAGCAGAGCAAGAAAGCATTCTTCGACCCCTGATTCCCATTTACCAATGCTTAGAAAAAATCAGTCCCTTACTTTTGGTTCTTCAGGAACAACAAATTCTCTATAAAGTCCATTTCCAAATTCAAAAACAACTTCTTGAAATCCAAGAAATTTTACAATTTTTAATACAAAGAGGACCCTCTGAGCAAGCATTACAAAAACTTCCCCTTTTAGAAAGTGCAATCGACAAAATCGCAAAACAATTACCTCCTACAGCGCCTGAAACGACAAAAATGAAACAAGAATTCAGAACCATTCACAGTACCTTTCAAAAAGCCTTTCAAGAAAAACGCAAAAATGAATATCTAGTTCTCTTGAAAAAACATATTGAAGAATTAAGAAAAGCAATCATAAGCAATCGTTCCGACCACAAAAAAATTGCGCTTCAAAAAATCAGTAAAGTGTTAGAGCTTATACCACAAGAAGATGCAAATAACCTTATTCCGATACTAAAACAATTTTCTTATCTAACTCCTGCATCGGATCCCAATGGATTTAACACAATCTCTCAACAATTAGATCAAAACATTCAATCTCTCGAAACGACCTATAAAAACAACCAAGACTCAGCTTTTCAACACTTAGGGGATCTGTCCACTTTTCAACTCTGGATTCAAGACAAAGTCCAAGGATACGCCTCTCATCAGAAAAAAAACCAAGAAACGATTCTTCAATCTGCAACTGATTTATCCAACGAAATTTCACAATTAAACCAACTCGTAACCACGACACAGAAAGAAAAACTATTCAATGTAACTCCTCGGCATCTTGGAATTATAGGTGGCGCAGCGCTCGGCGTCACGGCGCTTATTAGCCCGGCAGCTGCACTTGCGCTGGGAGCCGGGTCTTATATGGCTCTTCGCTATATTGAGCCTATCATAAAGGGCGGAGAAGAAAGAAAACTGGCTCTTCTTAAAAGTCTAGCAACAGGAGCTGCAGTGTTCGCCGGCAGTTATATCCCTGCAATATCCAACGTAGTAGCAACAGCTGAAGCGACGAAACCATGGGCAAAAGTGGCAGCCATAGGAGGCTCGGCTCTTTTGGGAGCTAATATCGCAACAAGTGCTCTCGATGAATGCGTGTCTGCAGGGCAATCGCTCGTTTTTCAACAAATTACAGAATTCTTTGAAAGCACTTATGAATTTCTTCTCTCGGGAGAAATTTATCAACCCTCTGCTAAAATCGCAATGCAAGAAGTCGTCAACGCTTTTAAAAGGACCTAATAAATAAATGCGCATGTTTTCAACATGGCTTCAATCTAAATCAACGAACAAATTTTTCAAATTCCCTACCAATCCAAATCATTTTATATCGCTCAGTACAACTAGGAAAACTCGACTATTTGGCGTCGGATGTATTACAGGATTCTCAACCTTTAGTGCTTATCAATTTTCTAAAAGAAAAACAGCTCCTTGCATTCACTCAACAGAAGAAGAGTTCCCTTTCGACATAGAAAAAATATTAACAACAAAAGAAATAATACAACTCAAAATATCATCCTGCGGAGTGAGTGAGAAGCCGGAATTTAAAGGCTCTATTTTCAAATGCACAAAAGGTGAAGCTGATACTTGGATTGTTATACGACAAAAAGTGACAGCACCCTCATCTGCTCGAATTCCCCTATGTCAAGGTACGGGAGAATTTGATATTGACTTTGTAGGTACAGATTTTTTTCAAGAAGCTCAAAAAGAAAAGATATTCATGTGTGGAATCGAGCAAGTTCCCGATACATTTTCTTCAGGATGTATAGGGCACGTCTATAGCATCACTATGCCTAATGGGAAAAGAGCCGTATGTAAGGTCTATCGGGGAGGCATGCAAGCTACCAAAAATCATATATTTTTGCCCCTTCGATTAGGAGGAGACATTAAACCGCTCTCTTTAGATGGTATGATCCATTCATTCAACAAAAGCATGAACATCGTAAAAACATCTCGCCTTTTTCAGAAAAGCCCTCATTATCCCGACTGTCTTGGTGTTATTTATATCAAAGAGTGGAATGTCTGGGCTGTAGCCTATGAGCATCTCGAGGGAAGTCATCCATCAAATTACAACACTGATTTAGAAAAAGGGAGAAAAATTTTTACAAGCATTGCTAAAGGACTCAAAATTCTTGATGAACAAGGAGCTGCTTGTACTGACTTAAAAAGTAGCAATGTATTAATCCGTCAAGATGGGATGGCTATGTTTTTTGATGATATCTATGTAGATGGCCAAAGAAGTTCTCTTGAAGAATCAAGGAATAGCAAACAGCAATTTGGAACCCTTTTATATAATGCTTTGATGCCTCGCGCTGATCGAATGGCAGAACAGGCAACTCCACGCAATTATGACTGGGTCGAGCCAGCAATGTCAAAAATGGAAAGAGCATTAGGAATTGAAACGGCCCACTTAATTCATGCTTGTTGGAATCATTCCATCACTTGGGATGAAATTATTCAAAAGCTCTCTACACAATAAACCGATTCTTCAACTGGAACGGGTATAGACCTCTTTCGAAAGAAGTCTATTACCAACGACGATGATGTCTTTCTGTTTTCTCTTTACATGTTTTTTCTAAATGAGGGGTCAGTTTCTTTTTTGCATCATGACAAGAAGAGATCACAAAAGCAAAACCAAAACCAATCATCGACAAAAGCAACTTTCTTAATATAAACATAAATCAACACCATATCTCCCCTGTACTAATTATTATTAATATTATTCAATACGTTTTAGAATCTTGAGAGATTATATCTGACCACCAGCGATCGAAATAAAGAAACAATTCATTAACATCAATATCCGCCATACAAGCTCCTGTAGAGCAAGTTCGAAGTAAAGGACACGTCTTTTCAAAAGAACGTTGATAAGGACATGTTCCCCAAAATGCATGATGTCGAGAACCTAATGGTTTAAAAATCCCGGGAACCGTAGGACCAAAAACACTAAAACTGGGAGTCGATGTAGTGCCGCATAAATGCAAGGCGCTCGAATCGACAGCGATCACTAAATCCATCTCATTCATCAAATATTGCAAAGCAGATAAATCCATCCGATCAATAACAGCACTACAAAACAAAAATTGCAGGGCCATTTCCTCACAATATTTTTTTTCTTCATCAGATCCCCAGATCCATAAAAAAGAAACATCATAGAGCTCTTTAATACGATGCAGAAAATAACATAACGTTTGCATTGGAAGTTGCTTATTTTTCCACTTAGATCCTGGACATACCATCATCTTGTAACGAGACTTAAGCTCTTTTTTTTGTAACATGGCATGCAATTGATCTTTGACATCAGAGCCTATAGAAAATCGCAACTGTTTAAAGGATTGAGAATACAAATATTTATTGATGCTATCGTCTTCGACATATAACTTCTGAAAAAAACAATCCACCAAGTGAATATATTGATAACGAATATTTGTCCCTTTAGGAATCGAATATCGAACCTGTGTTGCTAAAATATTAGGCCATTCACGCACAGAAGATAAAGAAAAGCCAATCTTTTGATTTCCTCGGCTGAGTATTGTAATCAACCCTGACTTACAATTTCCCTGGAGATCAAAAATATAATGGTAAGATTCTCTGCGAAGATGCTTAAAAAAAAGAAAAAAAGCGCGCCAAAAAGACCAAGAATAAAATTTTTTTTTCAAACCGCTAAACTGAAAACTAAATACCTGATTGATATAAGGATGATTCGCAACCAGTGCAGCAAATTTTTCTTCAACTACCCAATCAATTTGCAAAGAATCAAAGCGCCCGCGAAGATAACTCAAAACGGAAAACGCCTGGATAATATCTCCCAAAGAAGACGTTTTAACAATCAGAACTTTCAAAATTCCCTCAAGGGCTTCTTAGCTATAAGAACGCAAAGCCCATCTACGATCAGGATGATGAAATAAAATCACCGTCACAACAGAAATACAAGAAAGCCCCGCCAAAAGTAAGAAAGCCCCCTGAAAATTACCTGTTAGATCAATTAAGAATCCGGTCAATGCAGGGGCAATGATCCCCGCTAAAGACAAACATCCCGAGGTGATCCCCTGAGCAGATCCAGCCCTCTCCTTGGCAACATCAATATTCACACTAAAAAACGCAGACTGAGGCATTAAGCCAAAACCTAATCCCAAACTTAAAAAAAACAAAGAAAGCCCCAAAGTATTAGTAAAACTTAGGATCACAAAACAAATGGCAGCCAGTAACTGAGAACTCCAAATCAAATGAGAACGAGCTAAACGACTTCTCCCACTCTTTTTATACAAATAGTCAGAAATAATCCCCCCAGCTTTCAAAAAAACAGCTCCCACCAACCAAGGAATCGTGAGATACCAACCCACCGTTTTCAAATTCAATCCATATTGTAATAGAAAATATCCAGGGAGCCAAAGGGTAGCAAAAAACAGCATATACCCAAATGAAAAGTACGCAATATTATTCGCAATCAAAACGGGGTGTGTAAGAATAAAACGCCAATCAATAGACGTTGTATCTACTTGTCCTCTTTCTTGAGAAGCTGTATTTGATATATACCGAAGCTCTGCCTGATTCACGTACCGAGAATCCTCAGGACGATCACGAAACAGCCAATACCAGACAAAAGCCCAGACAATCCCCACCGAACTAATCACAAAAAACATGATTCTCCACCCAAAATCAGCAACAAGATATGAAGTAATCGGAGAACCTATAACAGATGAAAGAGGAATGGCCACTAAACCCAAAGACAAGGCTCTCGCTCTCTCAGAGGGAGAAAGCCAATTGCTAATCGAACGAGTCATTGCCGGAAAGTGAGGACCCTCCGCCAATCCAAGCAAGAACCGAAGCGCAATAAAAGACCAAAAACCGGTGGCAAGGCCAAATAACCCAACAAAAACAGACCACAATAATGCAGCCACAGGCCATACAAATCGAGCCCCCCAAATATCAACAAGCCACCCTCCAAGAACGGTAAGCAAAACATAACCAAGCCCAAAGGCGGACAAGATCATCCCAAATTCGGTATCTGTAAAATGAAACTCCCTCTTCAAAGGTTCTATTACAAATGAAATGGCCGATCGATCAATAAAATTCACCAAAGTAATCAAAAAAATCAAACCAGATACTACCCAGCGATACTTGGTACGAACTTCTTGACTCATTTAGGCTCCCCTTTGCGTTTAAGGAAGCTCTCAAAACCCGTTTCGGGCACAAAATTCGATGATTTTTCCGTTCATTGAATTTCCTGTAAAATGACCTCAATCTATAGACAGTCGTCACTTTTCAAAAAACAGAACCCAACAGAGAAAAGGCAAATTTAGCGCCAAACGAAGTTTTGAGAACTCCCTAGCTTCTTAAACCGCAAAAATCATACCAATTGAGAGCGCTTTAGTGCTAGCACTATTTCCTTGAACATACAGAAGAATTTTGAAAAAAAGAAAGCTATACCGAAAATGATTCAAGAATCGGCTTTAGACGAGATTGAATTATTTTCGGTATATACCCGTTCCAGCTGAAAGGCACCTATTCGGATTGAATTGAAAGTCGCCGGGATTAAATTATTTTAAAAGGGGCTGTATTAAACTCAATACAACCCCTTTTAAAATAATTCAATCGCGGCACTTTGAACCAATCACAATGGGTGCCTTTCAACTGGAACGGGTATATTCTGAAACTCATACTTTAACATATGAGTTCGAGAAGACTAAAGAGTGTTTAACAATACGGATTTTATCGCATTAAAAACACTCTTTTAGAATTATTTTTTAATATGCTTATTAAGAAATGAGGCTAATTTAAGCATATCTACAGGGCGCGAACCAATTACTTCTGACAACTTGCTATCAGGAACAATCATACGCTTATTTTTAGTGTCTTGGCATTTATGTTTCTTAATGTATACCCAAAGTAATTTTACAATTTGCGGGCGAGTTGACTTTTTCACGCCAATAATTGCTTCTAGCTCTGGAGATACAGCATAATTCATTTGAGCCAAGCCTGACTTTTTTCGAGGCTTGCTCGCTGTCTTTTTCTTAGCTGTTTTTTTTGTTTTTGAGGATTTGGATACTTTTTTCTTCATAAAAATCTTCCTAAGATTTGGTGTAACTTCCATTCATTATTCATGTAAGAAAAAAACTATTCATGCAAGAATATTTTTTAAAAAATCAAAAAATTTTAAAAAAACCTATGATATATATGCCAAAAATGCCATTTCTTGAATCATCTTCAACAACCTGAATAAGGAGAACATCATGAAAGCTTGGAAAATCACAGGAATCATTCTTTGTATTCTAGGACTTGCTTGCCTAGGCATGTCCTATTATATCAAGGAACAAGTAGCAGGGGGAAAGGAAAAAATCGAAGCAGCCCAAAATGCCGTCAAGAAAAGCGAACAGGTCTTTGCTCTAAATCCAGTATCAAAAGAAGTCGGCAATGTATTTACGAAATCGGCAAAACAACAAATCAGTCAAGGTCAAGCCGATATTATCTACTACGCACGACTCGCTACCATACTACAAATTGGAGGAATTATCGCAATCATCGTCGGGATTATCATGTTCTTTATCCCCAAACGTAAATAAAAAACTCCTTAAGTCCCACTATACCCAAACGACTTCAAAATTTGGGTATAGTGGATTAAATTATAAATTGCATATTTTGGCTAAC
>CAYVDU010000009.1:0-15113 GCA_964450765.1 uncultured bacterium
TTCGCAAAAAATTGTTTTTTCATAATCACAAACCTTTGATTTCGCAACTAGTAGGGGATTCTACATAGTTTTCCATTCAAAGTCTAGAGGTCTATATAAAAGACTTAAAAATCTCGTGGCACGGGTTTTGCTTCTTAAAGAAGGTACTTTAGAGGGGTATATTTTATGAACAATAAGGATCTATATAAAAAGATTGCAAAACTTGAGTCCATGAATGATCAGCTCTCAGCAGAGCTCGGATTTCTTGAACATCTCACCAAAGAACTAGGGTTTGCAGAAGGCCTTAAAACTCTCAAAGCTGCTGCCATTGAGATGCTTGAAGCAGAGCAAAAGAAAAAGATCAGGAAAGAAGGTGAAGCAAATCCTCCTCTGTCCAATTAGAAGCCTCATCATCTAGAAGAAGCTCCGCCGTCTGTGTTTTTTTCTCTTTTAGGCGGAGCATTTTTTCCTCAATCGAGTTAGGTACAAGGTACTTCTTTGCAATCACCGTTTTTTTCTGTCCAATACGATGAGCTCTATCAATCGCCTGATTCTCAACCGCTTCATTCCACCATGGATCTAAAAGAATCACATAATCAGCCGCTGTTAAATTCAATCCCACACCGCCTGCCTTCAAACTCAAAAGAAAAATATTTGCACTCTCATCTTCTTGAAACTGACGAACATTCAACGCTCTTTCTTCTTGTGATGTAGCGCCGTCTAAGTATAAAAAAGACCGATCTTGACTTTTTAGCTCTTTTTTCACAATCTGCAACATAGACGTAAACTGACTAAAAACTAAAACCTTACGATCCTGAATCTCCGATAGCAACAACTCCAATTTCGCCCCCATAACAGCCTCTCCAACTAAACGAGGATCCACACAAATCTGACGAAGCCGCAAGATAGCCTCTAATACTTCCATCCGATGCGCAGATAAACCATTTTTGTGAACGTTCTTCAAAAGTCCGCTTTGAAAATGAGACAGATACGACTGATAGACAGCCTTTTGCTCGTCATTCATCTCAACCCAAACAATTTGTTCTATTTTTTCCGGAAGCTGCAGCTCTACATCTCGTTTTCTACGGCGTAAAATAAACGGTTTTGTCTTTCTCTTTAAAGAGACTAAATCAGAAGCAGAAGATACGAGATTAGGCATTAAAAACTGAAACTGAGAAACAAGCTCCTCCGGGCTATTTTCAATCGGAGTCCCTGTGAGTGCAATTTTAAAACGCCCACTCAAAAGGCGCGCTGCCTTTGCTGTTTGCGTTGATGCTGTCTTAATGGCTTGAGCCTCATCAAGTACAATCACATCAAACTCCAAAGAAGAAAAAAGATCTAAGTCAGATCGAAGAATCGTATAAGACGTAAGTATTACACCTTCAATCCCCTGAAGACAGCGCCTGCGATCAATCCCGCAATGCACATAAACAGACATATGCGGCAAAAATCGCAAAATTTCTAAGCGCCATTGATACAGAAGAGAGCTCGGAGCCACAACCAAAAAAGGAGCCTGCATTTTTAACCGGGAAAAAAATGCCAGCACCTGAACAGTTTTTCCTAGGCCCATCTCATCTGCGATCAAACAAGAAAACCCCCACTTTTGTAAAAAGGACAAAAAGTCGACCCCTTTTTGTTGAAACGGCAACAATTTTCCATGAAACGAAGAATCCAAAGATGCCTCTGGAATTCCCTCTTGGAAATTCATCCCCTGCATCATTTGACGCACATTCTCACTCCAATCCACCGCTACTTTCTCTGAAAAGAAAGAAGAAGAGACAAATGCGGCCTTAGAAAGAATGAGCGTATCTCCTTCCCAGTCTCCTTCCAAAGAAGAAAATGGCGTGCGATCGAAAAATCCAACCAATCCCCCTCCTAGATCAACCCAAGAACTCCGTAATGATAAAAGAGAATGTAAAGGCATCTTGCAATCCAAAAACGGGACCTCTGCTGTCACAGCCACCTTGGATCCGGCTTCCTGAACACGAAAAGAAACACTTCCCGATCGCACCACACGACGACGGGACATATCCCAAATCGTCCATCCCAAATCTAAAAGAAAATAAAGCGTCTCTTTGACTTTATCGCCAGGACAATAATAACAAGAATTCCCTACGGTTTTTTTTATAAAACCGGTCTCTATCAGATCTTTCTCCCAAGATATTTCTACTTGTTTCTGCCGCGCTCTTCCTCCAACAACAGAAGACATATCCTGAAAATCAATACGCCCAATCCCCACATAATGCATTTGAAGATTGGCAAAACAACCGGTTGCATCACTGAAAACAAGCTCAGGAAGAATTTCCAAAGGTTTTTCCTGTTCTTTTGCCGCCCATAAAATAGGTGGATTTTCATCCAAAAATTTCTTTTTTTCAGATCCTGCTAATACAAGAGGCTCTGCAATAAAGCGCTCAATCCATTTCCAAGAAACATTCGATTGAAAGGCAAATAATTGCTCTTTCCAAAGACACCACCCTTGGCCCACGTAATCGCATTCCGAAAGAGCCACTTCATGATTCATCCATTGCAAAACAGCGCATATGGACCCCTTTTCCTCTCCTTTCCAATAGATTTTAGCAAGATTCTTCCAGTCGCTTTGCAAACACGCTGTTTTGTAATAAAGACGTTTTGTCTCGGAAATTTTCTGCAAAACAGAAAGCATCTGATCTGCCCCAATCTCAATCCGTTGAAAAGAAAGAGTGTCCAACGAGTGCGAAGATCGACTCGAACGAAGATGAATTTTCGTTAAAAGATGGATTGATTCTTGATCTTCCGCCTTAGCTAAACTCTTCAATGTATCTAAATAAAGAATACGGCGAGAGTTCTTCTCTTCAAGACGGATCGCCAAATTCGAAGAAGAAAGATCAAGTCGATACAGAAGACTCATTTTTCATAGCCATCTTACTTTCGTGACTGCATTTGCGAAATGGAATCGCATCCTCTCGGTATGGACGAACACGCCCATGTTCTAAACAATCACCCTTGCAACATCCTTGATGTTCTTTCAAACAAGAAAGACAAGACACAAAGAGCTCATTACAGTCCATATTTGCGCAGTTATAATACACATCGCAAGAAGTGCCGCAATGACGGCAATGAGAAATAGGAGCTACAGTTTCTTCTGTAATCGGTACCACCAGCCGATCATCGAAAACAAACAGTTTTCCTTTCCAATGATCCACGCCCTCTTCAAGACCATACCCAATAACGCCGCCATCCAATTGATATACTTTCTCAAAACCTTCTTGCTTTAAAACGGCCGAATAAAATTCACACCGAATCCCTCCGGTGCAGTACATCATCACCGGCGTTGTCTTAGGATCCACTTTCTCCTTCAATTCCTTAGCATAGGAAGGAAACTCACGAAATGTTTTTAATTTTGGAAGTTCTGCGCCATCAAAATGACCCACATCCCATTCATAATCATTACGAACATCCAAAAGAAGGGTCCCTTCCTCTTTTTCTTCGAGCTTCTGTTTCCACGCTTGGGGAGATAAAGACTCGCCCCGCTTTGAAAAATCAACCTCACAATCGATGGCAACTAACTGCTTGCGTACCTTCACCGTCATTTTTGGGAATGCATGCTGATCCGCCTTATGGATCTTAAAATCAATGCCGCAAAAACGCTCGTCCTGACGCATCCACTCAATGTACTCTTGCGCATGAGCTTCGCTTCCGCTGGATTGTCCATTGATCCCTTGATGGGAAATGTAAATTCTTCCTTTAAAATCACGGGTTTTAAAAAACTCCTTATGACGGGCCATTTCCTCTTCTGGATTTTCAATGTGTCCAATGTAGTAATAAGCCAAAACACTATACATAAAACGTCCCCACTGATTTCAAAAAACAAAGAAGTGTAATGAAAAAAACGCGCAAAATCAAGAAAGGAGTTCAGAGAACCATTCCCAATCGAAAAGAAACTCCAAAACTCAGGCTAAAAGCCTACATCACCCTTTTCTAACTCCACTGATCGGACGGTCTACTGACTATGTCCTTGGAAATACCACCGTGATTATGTAATTCTGTAATAGCCGCTGCATATAAAGGACTCGCTGCACAAGGACGACTCTTAAATTTTTCTTTAAAGCTAGCTGCTAAAAAATAATCAAACTTTCTAGAAACACCTTTACCTTCCACTTGTAAGCGTAAATCATAGATTGTATAAGAAGAACCTCTTTCCGATTCGTCAGATCTAGCCTTTGACAAAGATCTAAAAAATTGAATCGCCTGATCGCAAGGAACATGTTCAAACCTTTGATCTCCAAAAATATTGGAAGTAGACACTCCAGCGACCGTACTACGAACTTCATAAGGAATATCTCGAACTGTAAAATCACTAGTACATTTGAAAAATTCTGTTGATGACGTCACAATAAATCCATAATAAAATTTTTTAATAAAAAGGCATTCATTGTAGAATAAAGATCTTTATTCATAAAACGCAAAAAACAATCTCTTTCAGGATCACCTGGAACATCAGCGAAAAAACTGGCTCAATAAATTCACGCCAAGACAGGCCCCTCTCATTTCCTCTTGTTCAAAAAATAGATCGTTGACTATACTAGCTTCCTTTCAATCCGAACGTTTTTGGAGAAATTAAATGGCTCGATATAGAGGACCTAAGAACCGCATTGCCCGCAAATTCAGCGCGAATATCTTTGGCAAAGCAAGAAATCCCATGCTTCACAAGCAAAATGCACCTGGAATGCACGGCGCAAAGCGAAAGAAAAAATCAGAATATGGACTTCAGCTTGAAGAGCGTCAAAAACTCAAGGCTGTTTATGGCATGATCAGCCAAAAGCAGCTCGTCAATGCTTACCGAAAAGCAGCTCTTGTGAAAGGAAACACTGCTCAGCTACTGCTTGAACAACTAGAGTGCCGCTTGGACAATATTGTTTACAGGCTCCGTTTCGCATCCTCTATTTTTGGAGCGCAGCAACTCGTATCTCATGGACATGTTCAAGTGAATGGCAAAAAAGTAGACCGTAGATCTTTCTTTGTTAGACCTGGAATGGTTGTCTCAATTAAGCCGGCATCTCGTCAAATGAAAGCAATTCAAATGGCGCAAGAAAACACATCTCGAGACATCCCTGAATATCTTTCTTTGGATACAGATAAACACTCAGGCAGCCTCGTTGTAGCTCCACAGCAAGATCAGGTTCCGCTTCCAATCCCAATCAATCTTCCTCTTGTTTGCGAGTTTATCGCTCACACTTCTTAAAGAAAAATATACCCCTTAATCAATCATTAAGGGGTTTTTCCTCTATCAAACTTCAAAGTTTTACGACTGTCTCTTTGGTAAAAATTTCTACAATTTCTCGAATACGCAATACATAAGCAATCACAGCGAACACAATGACAAAAACACCCCCCATGATTACAAGCTGCAAAAATTGCTCTGGAACATGACGACTGAATGAGGCTGTTGGAAAGGCCCAAGATGCAACGGCCAAAGTCAAGACGCTGGCTGAAATACATGCGGTAAAAAGCTGCGCCCACAATCTTCCCAGTCCCTCAAAAATGTTAATCTCTAAGAAACGAGTCAAACTCTTCAACAAAAGATAAAAGTTCACAAAAGTAGCAAAACTCGTCCCAATGGCAATACTAAAAGCGCCTAAATGCAAGCCAAAAACCATCACTGCATTCAATAAAATATTGACTACCACAGAAATAGCAGACGCCAAAGTCGGCATCAGATAAGAGCGTCTTGCATAAAAACCAGTTGCCAGAAGAAGAACAAAAACAGAAGGAACAAGACCGAAAGCATATCCCCAAAGACAATACTGAGTTTCTTGGACATCCAAAGCACTAAATCCTCCATGACCATAAAACAGATTCAAAATCGGACCGCCTAATATAAACAAAGCAAAGCTGCAAGGGAGCAAAAGAGCAATCGAAGATCTCAGTATTTTTCGAAAAATAGCCACATAAAGCTCTTTATTTCCTTCCTGGATTGCACGAGATAAAGGAGCAAGCGCAGCTCCTGTCAAAGCAATCCCAACAAACGCAATAGGGAGCTGCTCGAAACGGATCGCATACCAAAGATATGCAGGGCCCGAAAGATCTGAAAAACGAGAAAAAATTGCATCGCAAGCAGTATTTATTTGAGTGGCCCCGATCCCTACAATTCCCAAAAGAATAGGTTTCATCATTTTTCGCCAATCCATAGAAAAAAAGTGAGGACGCAACCACTCTTTTAAAGAAAGGTTCAAATAACTACGTACTTTGTAAGCAGTAAAGCCCCACTGCAAAACAAATCCTCCCGTCATTCCCAATGCTAACATCTGAACTGCTTCCGATATAGGAAACCGATTGAAAGAAAAAGCAAGGACAATCCAAAAAAAATTAAAAAACGCAGGAGCCGCAGCAAAAGAAAAAAAACGGGATTGACACTGTAAAAAAGCTCCATTCAAGGCATAAAGACAGATAAAAATAAGGCCAGGAGCCATCTTCATCATTAAAAAAACAATCTCACCCCATTCTGCATTTACAAAAGAAACAAGACCCCATAAAATCCCCTCTAGAACAATCACAGAGCCGATTAAAATCACAAGAAAGGAAAACGAGCAATCTCGGTAAAATTGAAAAGCTCGTTTTGGATCTTCTCTTTGCAGCAACTCAAAATGAGGCACAAATCCAGACGCAAGATTTCCTTCTCCAAGAAGCCTCCGGAAAAGATGGGTCAATCGATAAGCCACCATAAAGGCCCCAATCTCAGGACTTCCCCCAAAACAAATGGCCATGACGACATCACGAAGCCCCCCGCTCAGGCGGCTCAGTAAAGTCCCTGCAAAAAAACGTTTAGCAAACGTCAGAATTGATCGATCCATGTCGCGATCATCTTGCCCATTTTCTTTTTATCCGCCAATATAAAGTATATGTCGTTTGATCCTGCATCCCTATCTCTATATCCCGAAGATCCTGGCGTCTACTTAATGAAAGATAACGAAGGGAAAGTCCTTTACATAGGAAAGGCTAAAAATTTGCGCGCCCGTCTTAAGCAGTACTTTGCCAAAACCAAAGATACGCGCGAAATGGTTCCCTACCTTACCGCACAAGTCACATCCATTGACACGATTGTAGCGCTCACGGAAAAAGATGCTCTCATCCTAGAAAACACACTCATCAAACGGCATAAACCCAAATATAATGTTCTTTTAAAAGATGATAAAACATTCATCAGCCTGATGCTGACAAAACACAAATGGCCGATGCTCCGTATCGTAAGGCACAAAGGAAATCTTAAAGAAGATGGCACCTATTTCGGCCCTTATACAAGCGCACTAGCAGCAAGGCACATCTTTGATCTCATCACTCGCTTATTCCCATTAAGACAGTGTTCCGATAATGAACTTGCAAATCGCATAAGACCATGTCTTCTTTTTGATATCAAAAAATGCATTGCACCCTGCGTCAAATATTGTACGGAAGAGGAATATGCAAAACATGTAGACGCCATTAGACGTCTTCTCAAAGGACAAACCCAGGAGCTCACCCAAGAGCTCCACAAGCAAATGCATCTTGCATCAGAAAATCTCGAATTTGAAAAGGCAGGGGAACTTTTAACGCTCATTCAACATCTTGAACATGTCACAGAAAAACAGCATGTCGAATATTTAGATGCCAAAGAATGCGACGTTCTCGGTCTTTATACAGAACAAAATCATGTCATGATTTCTCTTCTTTTATTTAGGGATTCTAAAATGATTGGCTCCGAACATTTTAGCTTCCATTTCATCGCATCAGATCCTGACACCATCATTTCATCATTTCTTTTACAAAACTACAAAGAAGCAACTCATGTACCCTCCCTCATTTTAAGTCCCATTCAACTCTCAGATCAAGGACTTCTTGAGGAACTTCTCTCTGAATCTGCAGGAAAAAAAATCACCATTACAACGCCCCAAAAGGGAAAAAAACAAGATCTCATTGAAATGGCAAACCGCAACGCCAAAGCGCTCTTTATCAAAGAAGTCGACGCTCATTCTTTAAGAGAAAAGCAACTCTTAGAGCTCGCAGAAATACTGCAATTGTCTCGATTCCCGAGCAAAATAGAATGCTTCGATACATCCAACATCTCAGGATCAGATCCTGTAGCAAGCCTCGTCTCTTTCATCAATGGAGAAAAAGAAAAAAAACTCTCTCGCCTCTTCAAAATCAAAACAAAAGCAGACGACTATTCCGCTCTTAAAGAAGTGCTCCATCGACATTTTTCAAAAGCAAAAGAAAAAAATGAATTCCCCGATCTCCTCATCGTTGATGGAGGAAAAGGCCAGCTGCAAATAGCTCTCGAAATATTAAAAGAACTCTCTATTGCCTCCATTGATGTGATTGCCCTCACTAAAGAAGATGCCCTTCACACAAAAGGTCTCACGCAAGAGAAAATTATTCTTCCTCTCCGTAAAGATCCAATCCTTCTAGATCCTAAATCTCCTCTTCTTTTTCTCTTACAAAAAATCCGCGATGAAGCACATCGGCAAGCCATTCAATATCACCGAAAAAAAAGACAAAAGCGGATTATTTCCAGTAGCTTAGATGACATCCCCGGCATAGGACCCACAAAAAAACGAAATCTTCTAAAAGCTTTTGGCAGCGTAAAAGCCATCCAAAACGCCACACCAGATGAGCTAAAAAAAGTCCCCGGCATTCAAGCTAAAGACATTGAAACAATAACCGCGTTCTTTAAAAACTAAATACGATCTGAATAAACACTGAAGCACCTGCGCAGAAAGGAAAAATTAAAAAACTCCTCTTGTTTTTCTTTCTGCGCTGATCCTCTATCTCATTGGGGCAGAAATCCACCTGGAAATTCTATCTTTCAATCTCTTGCCAAAAAAACCCATATCCTTAAAACACATAAGGAATGATTTTATAGGGAACTTTTGCGCAATACTCATCCCAGTAAACGCCATATTTATCAGAACATCGACGATCGTGACGGAAGGCTCGATCTACCAAAAGTATGGTTAGATACGTCACATAAAAATAGGGATAAAAATTGCTAAAAAGAGCAGGAACGCTCCACAAGAAAGCCGCAGCAAGTTCTGGCACGTAATGGAAATGACGAGACAATCCCCACCACCCGGATGCCAACAAAATGGTCTTCTTAAGCTCGCCGGTTTGCGTTTGATATTCTGCCTGAATAATCGACGGTTTAGCCCCCCATACACGACATTCTCCATCCGTCGCACGCACCTTTTGCCTTTGCCGATCCGCCAAATAATTCACCAAAATCCCTAACGAACCCAATGTAAAAATCATGAATGCAGAAAAAGCATTTAAATGAATAGGGTTATGAACCAAATACAAAGCCGGAGATGTGTAAATACAAGGCAAAAAAGAAAGACAGCCCCAGCAAATCATAAAACCTGCACGATCATGCATGATATCTAACGAACGAAAATACCCCGTTTCCCAAACAAAAAATTTCGCTATGTAAATGAGCTGCAGAATCACAGAAATGGCCATCGCATTGCTCAACCCATATAATTCACTTTGTTTCGCTGCATATGACAAAATCAAAAGCGGCCATCCCATCATACCAAACCGACAGTTAGTAAACTGCTTCACATCCCAGCCAAAAATCCGAGGATACAACTCTGTGCCCCAATAATAATCAAAAAGAAAACTTCCGGAGGATCCATAATCAGAACTTGATGGAAAGAAAAGACCCTTAAAATACAAAAACAAACAAAAAACCAAACTAAAACAATTTAAAGCACCTAATATTGATCCCAATTCATCAAATAAAATACCCGGTGAAAACCAATGAAATACATAAGAACCCATGAAAAATGCAGCTATCGTGATCAAAAAACAAGCAACTCCATTCGCTTTATAAACAGGAACATTCCCCTTCGGAGTGATTGGCCCTAAAAATTTTTTTCCTGGAACAATACGCATCAAAAACAATTGAAAAGCGCCGTAGATTCCAATGATTTTCCAAGCCAAAGGCGATCCGAAAAACACAGGCTTCCAAATCATAGACATCGTAGAAAAGAACCCCATATCCAATACAAGATCGAAAAAAGCCTTAAAAGAACCCTGCAAATGAGCTCCTACATACCAAAAGACAAAAACCACCGGAGGACAAACGAAAAGTAAAAAAGCAGGGAATAGATAAAGATGAAACCATGGGGCGGTCCGAGTCTGGGTAGAGGGCATGAAATCTCCTTGTCAAAGCACAAAAGACAGGACATACCAGATTATCCTCTTTTTTGTGAAATAATATGGTAAATATGGTTGCCGATGATATCGACAGACAGTAGAAAACCCTCAGGAATTGCCAGAATTAACTATATAGAGTGGATTAAATGATTCAAGAATCGGTTTTTACATAAAATCAAGTTATTTCTATTATTTATCAAAATATTTCTTTACCAAGCGTCCATGAAATGAACAAAGAATCTCATAAGAGATTGTATTAGCAAGACGAGCGACTTCCTCCAAAGATGGACCTAACTTCCGGTCTGCACTAATCAAAGTGACTGTATCCCCCACAAAGACTTCCTCATCTTTAATATCAACCATGAATTGATCCATGCAAATGGCCCCAGAAATAGGATATGTTTTTCCTCGAATCGATACAAATCCCAGGTTGGACAAACTACGATGGTATCCATCTCCATAACCAATCGGGACAGTCACTATCCGAGTTTGCCTCGCCGTTTTATAAAGATGCCCATAACTAATCCCTTCATTAGGACCAACAACCTTAAAGTAGGAGACTTTTGCTTTTACAGAAAAACAAGGAAGAATCTCTTGCATCGGATCTTCGCTTCCATCAGGAAAGTAGCCATAACAGAGCAGTCCCGGGCGAACCATATCAAAATAGGAATCCGGATAAAACACAACGCCTCCGGAATTCGCCAAATGCCATATCACAGAAAGATCCGAAAAATGAGATGCTAACTCTCGAAACACTTCAATCTGTTGGAGAGCAAAAGAATCGTGAGGCCGATCTGCCGTTGCAAAATGAGAATACACTCCTGCAAGATCAAGAAGTTTTTGATCCTGAATCCAAAGAAGCAAATCTTTCGCCGTTTCTGGCCTCACACCCGTCCTTCGCATTCCGGTATCCACCTCTACATGAACACGACACGTTTGATGAAGTTTACAACACTCTTGCAAAATCAACTGTGCCTTATACCGAGAACTCACTGTCACTTCCAAACGATATCGAATCAAATCGGAAATTTGATCTTCATGCAAGGCTCCAAAGACAATGATCGGCAAAGAAATCCCCCTATCTCGTAAAATCGCTCCCTCTTTCAAGCAGGAAACACCCAAATAATCTACGCAAAGAGACTCTTCCGCTGCCTTGGCAATCTCTACAATACCGTGACCATAGGCATCCGCTTTTACAGGCAAACAAAAAAACTTTTGACCAATCCTATTGCGGACTGCCTTCAAATTTTTTTTAAACTGCCCTAAATCAACTTCAATCCAAGCCGGATGAGTACAGGAAAATAACGTCATACCCTTACTAAAATATAGAAAAAAGTTCAAAAAGGGAAATTCTAAAAAAAGCTGAACCAAGACAGATCGCCACCCATTGAGTTCTCCTTGAGAATAAACATCCTCTGCGATAGAATGCCTCCATCCGCTAGGGTCTCATGAAAGAAGAATGTCTCATTTGGATTGATCGTCTTAAAAACGGCCAAACTCAAAAAATCAACGAATCTTTAAATCCATCCTTTCTCAAAATTGAAGAGGACGATTTGAAATTCACCTCCCCCGTTCCAGTCCAAGGAGAGGCGTATCTAAGCAATGAAGAGCTCATTATTCGTCTCAAAGCCTCTACGCAAGCAATGATGCCTTGCATAATTTGCAATAAACTCATTACAATCGATCTCGTGTTGGATGGTTTTTACCATGTCCAACCCACTAATGAAATACCCGGTGCGATTTTCGATTATCAAGAACTTCTCAGAGAAGCCTTGCTACTTGAACTTCCGCGCTATGTAGAGTGTAATCAAGGGAAATGTCCGGATCGTCCGTCCATAGCTCCTTATTTGCACTCTAATAAACAACAAAAACAAGAAATTCACTTTCCTTTTTCTGATTTAGACTCATAGGAGATATCATGGCAGTACCACGTAACCGAGTATCAAATGCGAAGAAAAATTCGCGAAGATCCCATCACGCAAAAACACCCAAAAACCTTTCAGGGTGTCCCCAGTGCGGCGCACAAAAACTCTCCCACAGAATGTGCCCATCCTGCGGTCATTACAAAGGCAGAGCGATTATCAGCAGTGCAACATAAACCCTACACAATCGGCGTCGACATTATGGGGAGCGACAACTCCCCCTCTGTGCTTTTGAAAGCCGTTGAAAGCTTGATTCCTGAAGCAACTGAACAGAATATTAAAATTGTTGTTATAGGGACCAGCGACACCTCCCCTCCGCGACCCCTTCTTTTTCAACAATGTTCAAGCTTTGTAGAGATGCACGAGAATCCGGCATCAGCAATCAAAACAAAAAAAGACGCCTCTCTTTTTGTTGGTCTCAAATTACTCAAAGAAAAAAAGATCGACGCTTTCGTTTCTGCAGGAAATACAGGTGCCCTTGTTTTAGGATCGAAAATTATTCTATCCATGCTAGCGCCGATTTTGCGCCCTGCCCTCCAAGTACACCTTCCCACCAAAAAAGAATTAATTACAGTTCTCGATGTTGGAGCCAATGTCCAATACAAAGCCACCCACCTCATTCAGTTTGCTTTTATGGGAACGGCCTATTGGCACACACAAGGAGTCTTAAACCCAACGATCGGTCTTTTAAACATCGGATCTGAATCTATTAAAGGGACTTCGGAATTAAAAACCGCCTATCATATCCTTCAACAAATCCAAGAGAAAAAAAAGCCCCCCTTCTCATTTACTGGCAATGTCGAAGGAAAATCTGTCTTTGATGGTGACGTAAATACCTTAGTTACGGATGGATTTACGGGGAACATCTTCTTAAAAACAGCAGAAGGCATAGCCAATCTCGTTCTCGATCAGATTGAGGAAAAATTTCAAACAACCGAAGAAAAAAAACTCGCCTTCAAAGATCTCAAGAAATATTTACACTACGCCGAATATCCCGGCGCACTACTTTTAGGAGTAAAAGGTCTCGTTGTAAAATGCCACGGCTACTCAACGCCTCTTGCCTTTGCAAACGCCGTCCGAGGATCCATCCATCTCGTCCAAACAAAATTCCTAAAATCCTTTCAATCCCATTTAAAAAAAATCCAGATACCAACCCAAAAAACCATTGAAAAAACTCTTTCTTAAAGAGATGTTTTTCAGGTACACTCCCTTATTTAACCCTTTAATCCGTGAACACACAATGAACGACATTCTTCTCAATATTGAGTCCAAAGAAACAAGATATGCCCACCTCAAAAATGGAATGCTCTATGACTTGATCATCGACCGCAAAAAATCAAGGCAAATCACAGGCAATATCTACCGTGGAAAAGTAACCAATATCTTGCACAACATTCAATCCGCCTTCATTGATATCAATGAAAGAGAAAACGGATTTATTCATATCAGCGACATTTTAGAAAACACCAAGAAATTTGAAGAAATGTTTGATATGGATTTTGATCTAGACTATGACATTTCCAAAATTCCATCTACATCGAAGGCCAAAGACATCACTCAGATCCTCAATCCGGATCAACCCGTTCTTGTTCAAGTCGTCAAAGAACCCATCGGCAGTAAAGGCGCCAGACTCACTTCCAATATTTCCATTGCAGGAAGATATCTTGTTTTATTGCCCAATAGCCACCATCGAGGAGTTTCTCGAAAAATAGAAGACCCCTCGATCAGAGATCAGCTCAAAAAGCTCATCCGATCTTTCGAAATGCCGCAAGATATGGGCCTTATCTGTCGCACAGCCAGTTCTTATGCAACGACAGACATGCTTATAGAAGAAGCAACGGATCTTTTTCATTCTTGGCAGGCCATCGTTGACAAGTTTCACCAATCCCAAAACCCAACGCTTCTTTTTGAAGAATCTGATCTTGTCAAAAAAGCGGTCATTACTTGCATTGATAAACGATATGACCGTCTTCTCGTTGACGATTATGCAACGTTCCAAACCTGCAAACAAATCTACCAAAAGTATGCAAGCGAACACGTTCTTAAATTGGAATTTTATCGCGATAAAACTCCCATGTTCGAAAGATTTAACGTCGAAAAAGAAATTGAAAAAGCAATGCGCCACAAGATTTGGTTGAAATCAGGAGGATATCTATTTTTTGACCAAACTGAAGCAATGCATACCATCGATGTAAACTCAGGAAGAAGTTCTACAACATCAAATGTAGATGTAGAAGAAACTCTCGTTCGCATCAACCTTGAAGCCGCAGCGGAAATCTCAAGACAGCTCCGCATCCGCAATGTCGGAGGTCTTGTTATCTGCGACTTCATCGATATGAGATCACGCAAAAATCAACGAAGAGTCCTTGAACACCTCAAAGAATGCATGAAGGATGATTCCGCAAAATGCACCATTTTAGGCATGAGTGAATTTGGCCTGATTGAAATGACTCGCCAAAGAAACAGAGAATCTCTCACTCAAACAATTTATACAGACTGCCCTTACTGCGACGGAAAAGGCCTCGTGAAAAGTCATGAAAGCACCACAGTCGATATCGAAAGATCTTTAAAAAGGCTCATTTTGTGCCAAAATCAATTTGCACTCAAATTAGTCACGCATCCGGAAGTCAACCGCTATTTGGAACAGGGAGATAAAAATTTCTTCTCCAAATTAGCGCAAAAATCAAATGCCCACATAGAATTTGCCTCTAATGATTCTTTGCATTTAAATGATTTTGTGTTCTATTCCACTTTAAACGGTCAAAAAATTGATGTCTAAAGAAGTTCTCAAGCAAGAAATTGCCCAATTTTTAACCAAATTGCCTTCCCAATACTCGCATGCCTTGATTTCCTTTATGGAATGTTATCAAACGGCCGTAACCAATATCGAAGATTCCATTCCAACGCTTTCATTATTTCTAAAACTCGTTGAAAAAGAACTCAAATCTCCATCAACCTTCGAGCCATATCATAAAAAAATACGCGAGCCTATCGACTACTATCGTTTTGGACATGATTTATTGCGCCCTCTAGTCGATACAAAAA
>CAYVDU010000010.1:0-14323 GCA_964450765.1 uncultured bacterium
GGTGGAGGGGACCTAACTGATCTCTTCGAAGATTTTGCGGTGACACTTTTGGATGTGTTAAGAGTGGCGATTCAATATGGAAAAACAACAGCCATGGTGGGACAAGGGATAGGTCCCATTCTGGATTCGAATTCCAGATTTGCAGTAATAGGAAAAGAGGTTTTGCCAAAAGTTAATGTAATATGTTCGAGGGAAAAGATTAAGGGTCCTGCCATTCTCGAATCGTTCAATGTTGAAGGGTCACGTGTTTTTATAACAGGGGATGATGCAATTGAAATGGCTTATAACGCACATGTCCAGGAATTGGGAAGAGGAATCGGTGTAAATCTTCGAGTTGCTTCTTATTCTGGATTGGAAGCCGACCTGGTAGACATGGTTGGCTTAACGCTTCAAGAGGCTGCTAAAAAGTATCAGGTACCATTAATACCGGTACCCATTTCCTTTAATGAACTTGAATCAGATCCTAAGACGATATGCAAGCTATTAGCTAAATATGATAGCACTTCTGATGGTGGGCAAAATATGGATACCCCAATCAAAATTATCCAACAGGTCGCTCGGTGTCGTGTCGTTGTTACGGGAAGCTATCATGCGGCAGTTTTCGCTCTTTCCCAAGGAATACCTGTTGTTTGTTTGGCTAAGACATCTTACTATAAGGACAAGTTTTTAGGTTTATCTGATCAATTTAATGTAGATGGTGGCTGCGAAGTAATCATTTTGAATGATGGACCAATTGGCGAACAATTATTAAAAAGTATTGATAAAGCTTGGGTATCTGCAGAGGATATAAGATCCTCATTATTAAATGCGGCAAGAAGACAAATTGAGACAGGCCGCAATGCCTATCAAAAAATTTATGATGCGATTAAAGAAGTTTCTATTTAAAACATCATGTTGATGTAAACGATGGAGAAAAAATGAAGGTTCTTCATCTAACCGAGGGACTCACTGATGGTGATGGAGGTTCGATTTCGGTATCCCGTCTTCATTCTGGTCTAAAAGAAGCCGGTATACACTCAAAAGTGTTGTGCTCAGTGAAAATGCCGATTGGGGCGCCCGATGACATCATAAAACTCGAATCCTCAAAGATAGAGGCAAGGACAGCTTATTTCTTAAAAAAAATTTCACGAAAAATTGGACTGGATAGGCTGCTCGATCCGACGCATTTCAGGGTTGTCAGGAATAAGGCTTTCTTGGATGCGGATATTCTCACAATCCATGACGTTTATTCTTATTCCTATCTTGCTATTCCAGCGCTCACTAAGAGTAAACCGACCGTTTTGGTACTTCATGACATGATGAGCTTTACCGGGCACTGTTTTCATAGTTTGGATTGTGAGCGTTGGAAGACAGGTTGTGGAAAATGTCCTTATCCGAATACACCTCCTTCCATCAATGTGGATAATACGCGCTTGGCGTGGAAACTGAAAGACTGGACCTTTAGCCGCTCGAATCTTGCGGTGGTCGCCCCGAGTACCTGGATGATTGATATGGCTAAACAAAGCATGCTTCACCGTTTTCCGATCCATCACATCCCCCACGGGGTAGACACCGAGACATATCAACCTCATGAACCGGAACTCTGTCGCTCGGCATTAAACATACCAAAAGGGAAAAAGGTTCTGATGTTTATGGCAGCCGATCTAAGTAACCGTCTAAAGGGCGGGGATCTATTCGTGAAGGCCGTACAAAGCTTACCCGAATCGTTGAAGGGTGAAACGGTGATTTTGCTTCTGGGGTGGCAAGGGGAACATCTTGCTAACTCTCTGGGGATTCAGGCTATTTATTTAGGGTACGTAGGGAGTGATCGCCTCAAGGCGATCTGTTATTCGGCTGCGGACTGTTTTGTCTCACCGACCCGCGCCGAATCTTTTGGAAATGTTCTGCTGGAGAGCATTGCATGTGGAACGCCGATGGTGTCCCTAAAAGTCGGTGGTGTGCCTGATATTGTTCGTCCTAAAGTAACCGGTTTATTGGCTCAGCCCGAGGATGTAAAAGGGCTTCGTGATAATATCATTGAACTTCTTGAGGATGAAACCCTGAGTCGTGATATGCGTCAACACTGCCGCGAAATTGCTTTAGAGGAATACTCCCTAAATTTACAGGCGCAACGGTATATTCATTTATATCGACAATTGCTGAGAGACACAAAGGAAACCGTAAGCTGTAAGCAGTAAGCCGTACACAGCTCACAGCTCACAGCTTACGGCTCACAACTAAAAAGGACCACAATGTTATCGATCATTCGTGGCGTGAGCCCGGAAATATTGGAAAAATCGATCATCATTTCAGCACACCCGGATGATGAAGTTTTGTGGTTTAGTTCCATCTTAGATAAAGTGCAGGAGGTAGTGGTCTGTTTTTTAGAATGCAAGTCTAAGCCTTACTGGGGTATTGGAAGAAGAAAAAGTCTAGCGGAATATCCGATAAAAAATATATCCTCTCTTAATATCGATGAGTCAGTGGTCTTTGATGCCGCGGATTGGCAGAATCCTGTGATTACGGATTATGGAATAGAGATCGCGAATAAAAACATCTCTGATAGGAATGAGAAATACAAGAAAAATTATGATGAATTGAGACGGCAGCTTGAAAAAAAATTGATCGGTTACCGCAATGTCTTTACACATAATCCTTGGGGGGAATATGGAAATGAAGAACACATACAGGTATATCGCGTTATCAAAGACTTGCAAAACAGAATGAAATTTAGCTTATGGTACTCTAATTATGTCAGCAATAAATCATTTAAATTGATGTTAGATCACCTCGATCGGTTTCATTTCGAATATGTCACCTTCGAAACAAATAAAGCCCTGGCGCACAATATTAAAGATATTTACAAAAAGAATAAATGTTGGACCTGGTACGATGACTGGGAATGGTTCAAAGAAGAGTTGTTCATAAAAGAGAGGATTTCTCAAGCGGAAGAGAAAAGGCTCGGTCGCCTATTTCCGACAAACCTCATTAAGGTCAATCTTCCACCTGCACAAACAAGAAAAGCCTCCTCATATTACTCGCTCATAAATCAAAAGATGAAAAATTTAATTAAAAAGATTTCTAGGAATGTCGGTCTGGAAATAACACGGTACATCCCCGATCTGTATGAGAAAACGGTATCGCTTGAACCTGAGAAAAAATCTCAGGGAGATGTACTCCTATCGTATCTGATCGAGCCGTTTTTATTAAAACCGGGTGAACCGATACAGAATTCCCATACCCATTACTGGGAGTGCTTGCAGATGGCGAGAATATTCTCAGAGCTTGGATATTCAGTTGATGTGATTGATTCTCAGAATAAAACATTTGTTCCTAAAAAAGCTTATTCTTTTTTTATCGGGCACCGTATTAATTTTGATAGGATTGCAGGGCTGATCAATGAAGATTGTATCAAGATTGCGCACTTTGATACGGCTCATTGGATTTTTAATAACCACTCGACCTATCGACGCAAATTCGAGTTGCAGCAAAGAAAGGGAATCACGATTAAAGGAAGCGATAGAATCGTAGAGCCCAATTTGGCTATTGAATATGCTGACTATGCCATAACATACGGAACCCAGTTTACTGTTAACACATATCGTTATGCACAAAAGCCCCTCTTTCGGGTTCCGATTTCAACGTGTGCTCTTTATCCCTGGCCTGAAGACAAAAATGATGGGGCCTGTCGATCTAACTTTCTATGGTTTGGCAGCGCGGGTTTTGTTCACAAAGGATTGGATTTGGTGTTGGATGCTTTTGCTGAAATGCCGGATTATCATCTGTATGTTTGTGGCCCATTACAAGAAGAAAAAGATTTTGTAAAGGCTTATTATAAAGAGCTCTATCAAACTCCGAATATTCATACGGTCGGGTGGGTTGATGTGAACGGCCCTGAGTTTGTTGGGATTGCAAATAAGTGTGTGGGGATTGTTTACCCTTCTTGTTCTGAAGGTCAGGCGGGGAGTGTGACGACTTGTCTGCACGCAGGAGTGATTCCTCTTATCAGTTATGAATCGGGCATCGATGTGGATGATTTTGGCGTCATATTAAAGGATAATTCGATTAGTACAATAAAGAATGCCGTACAGAGGATTTCCAACCTTCCCGCCGAACAACTGCAACAGATGGCTCGAAAGGCCTGGGAATACGCGAGGGCAAATCATACAAGAGAAAAATTTTCGGAAGAATATAAAAAAGCGATTTTAACCATCATGAACATCCATTCTGAAAAAGAGCCGACAGCTTCATCTACTCAATAATTGAAAGGATATCCTTTTTTTCTCCCACCTTGAACAGCTTGGGCTTTTCCATATAAAATGCCAGCGAACGAAGAGAGCGTTGAGGGGGAGGCTCCAGCCGGCTCCGCCGGTGGAGGGGGCGACGCAAGCCTCCGCTTTCCGGCGGAGCCGGCTTAGAAAGAAAGCGGCCCTTTAAGGGGATATGAAAATTGCGCAACAAAACACTCCAAACAACAAAAATGCCTCTGCTTGTCAAATCATTTTTTTTCTTTGATTTCTTTCTGGTGTTTGTCTATTTGTTGAGCATCGCGTATGGTGGGCCGTTTGTTTTTTTTACCAGGTTGATCGACCTGGATGGGGAAGCGAATTTACCTTCCTGGTATTCCTCGATTCAACTGTTTTTTGTTGGAATCCTCTGGTCTTTTTTAATCTATGAAAAGGTCGAAAGAGAGGATAAATCCACGTGGGAATTGCTCCTTATTCCGATTCTTTTTTTAATGCTGTCTTTAGATGAATCAGCCCAGATCCATGAGTATATTGGGTTGAAAAGTGATGCCCTTCTGCCGACAGGACGGAGATCAGACACGCTATTTCAAGAGACGGGCATTTGGATGTTTTTACTCCCCCCCTTTCTTATAGGCTTGGTTTTTCGCTTGTACGTCAATGCGAAGCGATTTTTCTCTGTGCCGAAGGAGATTTCCTTCAGATTTATGGTGGGATTCCTCATTTTTATCGGTTCCGCAGCGGGAGTCGAGATCTTCTCGAACTTTATGGACTGGTTTTTATCTTTAGAGATTGCGCTGGAAGAGGGAGGGGAAATGATGGGAGTGACCATTTTGTTATGGGCAACTTGGGATTTACTACGAATAAACTTGAAAACCCTACCCTTTGAATTTGGTTCCGGCCAATCTTGAGGAAAGAGTGGGTGGCTTGAGAGAATCGCAAGGAAAATTTGGAACTCAAATATAAATCAAAAGATTTGGCTTTGATGAAGCAGATCGACGAGCCGTATACCCAGGCCCCTTCTACGGCGTTTTGAGAATGACCGCCTGGCTGGGAAGGGAGGGCCATCGGGTCAATTCCAGGCGGGTGCGGCGGCTGATGGGGCTGAAAGCGATTTATCTGTTATGGTGAGATACAGCAATACAGGGACAACAGCAATAAAAAATAAACGAGGTTTAAATCAGAGTCTGGAGAGGATCGATAAGATGTTCCCCCTTGTTACAATCGCCATTCCAACTTATAATCGGGCGGATTGTTATTTAAAACAGGCAATTCAAAGCGCACTCCATCAGACGTACCCAAACATTGAGATTATTGTTTCTGACAACTGCTCTACAGATAACACGGAGAGCATTGTAAAAGATTTCAAAGACAGCCGGATTCGGTATTTTAGGCAGGAGAGAAATATCGGCGCGAATAATAACTTTAATTTTTGTCTGCAGCAGGCAAAGGGGGATTATTTTTCATTCCTTCATGATGATGATCTGATCGATCCCGATTTTATAGAGATTTGCTTGAAGGCGGTGAACCACAAGACGGAGTTCGGCATCATACGAACCGGGACTCGGGTGATTGACTCCAAGGGAAGGGTTCTCTCTGAAACACTCAATAGAGTTGGAGGACTTTCAACCGAAGAATTTATCCTGGGATGGTTCGCTGGTAAGACAATCGTGTATCTTTGCAGCACCCTCTTCAACACGGCAAGATTGAGAGAAATCGGCGGTTTTAAGTCGAAGCATCATCTTTATCAAGATGTGATGGCGGAGCTTCGACTGGCGTCAAAGTTTGGCCGTGCAGATGTGGAGGATGTCAAGGCAAGCACTCGTATCCATGATGACAAAATGGCCTTTGCGGCCAAGGTCGGCCAATGGTGTGAGGATGCTCTCATATTGGTCGATTTGATGTGTGAGATTGCGCTAAAAGATAAAGACAAGATAAGGCGCGAGGGGATGAAGAACTTTTCAAAAGCCAGTTATGGTAATGCCAGAAGGGTGAAATCCCCGATGCAGCGCTGGATTGCTTATTTCACTGTTTTCAGGAAATTTCATTACTGCCATTTTCCTCCTAAAGATCATATTTCCCCCCCGATTTATCTTTTGTTTTATGGAACGCCGATATATGATGGACTGCGATTCATAAAAAGAAAGTTTACTTTATGGCAAAAGGTTTTATGAAATGTGTTTGGTTTTGGTCTATCGTATGCCGAACCATTTAAGTCGGTTGGTCCATATTTATTCGTATAAAAATTTGCCACTGCGTCGTAGTATTGGCTGAGGAAGTGGTCGTAGATCTATGTTGTCATCCTCTGTACTAAGAGGCTCATAAATGTGTGGCATTGCTGGTATCGTCGACATGAGTGGCGGGGTGATCGATCCATCACTGCTGAAGTCTATGACTGATGCAATTCATCATCGTGGCCCGGATGACGAAGGCTATCTGTTGATTCACCAAGGCACATCGCGTTACCAGGCCTATTCGGGGCCGGCGAGTCCGGAATCGGTCCGTTCGATGTTCCCACCCATTGCCGCGGCGGGCGGTTTTCCCGCCAACATTGCCCTTTCACACCGGCGCTTCTCGATCATCGATCTCTCACCTGCCGGGCACCAACCGCTCTTCTCCAAGGATGACTCGTGTTGTGTTGTGTTCAACGGCGAAATCTACAATTACATTGAATTGCGCCTGGAGCTTGAACAGCAGGGGGTCCGCTTTCGTTCTCACTCGGATACCGAAGTCTTGCTCCAGGCATATCATATGTGGGGAACCGAGTGTTTTCGCCGCTTCAATGGTTTCTGGGCGATCGCGCTGTATGACTTCAGAAAGCGGTGTCTGATCCTGAGCCGAGACCGTCTTGGTAAGAAGCCGTTGTACTGGACACGGCGCGGGGCGCGACTTTACTTTGCGTCGGAGATCAAATCGCTGCTCCGTATCCCAGATGTTTCGACTCATCTTAAGGTCAATGAAGAAGCGGCCTGGAATTGGTGTGTAGAGGGCTGGCGGGATATCGAGAATTCCACATTTTTCGACGGAATTTACAGCCTGCCGGCAGCTTGCTGGATCGTTGTAGACCAAAGTTTCCCAAAAAATATCGAGACATTCTGGGAGGTCCCACGCGAGCGCCTGCGCGAGAGCGACATCTCGATCCCAGAGGCGGCGCGGCTGGTGTATGAAATGCTCGATGATGCCGTACGTATCCGGTTGCGCGCGGACGTGCCGCTTGCCTTGGAGTTGAGCGGCGGACTGGACTCATCGACCGTTCTTGCGCTCGCTGCGCGGCATCATCCGGGGCGAATCACGACATACACCGTGAAGTTTCCTGAAGAACGTTGGAACGAGGAACCGTATGCGCGTTCCGTCGCGAGCCGATACAACACCGACTACCGCGTGATCGAGCCTGAGCTGGGCGGCTTCTGGCATACGATCACTGCTTTTACCGAGTTACAAGAAGAGCCCTACCATTCTCCCAATATGCAGACAAGTCAGGTGATCTGGTCGCTCATGCGTGCCGCGGGAACCAAGGTCGCGCTTACCGGGGCGGCGGGGGATGAGCTGTTCGCGGGCTACGCTCGCTACGCTTTAAAGGCGCAGATGGAGAACCTCCGCCACGGACGGTTGCGACACTTCATCCGTAACGCCTTCAATTGGACCGAGCGTCGGCAGCCGCTAAGAGGGGTGATTGGTGAGTTGATCACAGCAATTGGACTCCGCCCGCTTGTACGACGGATTCGCGACAACCAGAAGATCAAGAATATCTCAATACCGACCAGACATTACTATGCCGCCTCACTCACGAAGTGGTTGAGGGAGGAAATCGTCAATACCCAAATTCCATACTGGCTGCGTTCCGGTGAGAAGAACTATATGGGCATGCCTTTCGAGGCGCGCTGTCCATTCTTGGATTACCGCATGGTTGAGATTGCGACGCGGATGCCAATCACCTACCTCATTCGCGACGGCTGGCATAAGTGGATACTGCGCAAGGCGATGGAGGACAGCCTGCCGGCTGACGTCGTGTGGCGCCGCGTTAAGATGGGTTTCCCGTATCCCTATGAGCGTTTCTTCTCGAAGTATCGTGGAATCATCGATCTGATTCTAACCGAGGCGCGAAATCCCTATATCGATTTCACCCAACGCGAGCGGTTGCAAACGGACTGGAATGGGCTTAGTTTTATCCTTTGGTACGAGTTCTTTATTAACAACAATAAGCAGTTATTTGGAAAAATCGAGGAGATGGCGAAAGCAATCGAGCCCCCCGTTGTTAGGTCCTATGTTCCCGAGTTCCTGAATAAATCAAGGTTTACACGGGAATGAGAAATCGGCGTGCCTGGATTTCGTAAAGATCGCCCTTCTGAGTGGCCCGTATCGAGGCAGGGTTAACCGGTTTTGATCGAACCATGCCGGGGGAGATCTACCGAGTTTTGACAGATACCATCTCGGACGTATTTCAGAATGATGAGTTGGAAATGCTGCCAAACGGATCGCCGCGATTCTGGAAAAGAGATTGAAATAGGATTGAACGATCTGAAGTAGGATGATGAAATCGCTTGCAGATATCAAAAAACCTGGCGTGGCCATTTATCCGGGACACTACCTCGCTGTGTCGATGACCTTTATCTATCGTCAACTGATAGGCATCTCGAACCGGTTCAGGCCGATTGTCTTTGCCTCCAGTGTCGACCACCTCGACTTATTTCCGTTCGATCCAATTTATCTCAAGAAAAAAGCCGGATATGTAGAACGGGTTTATTACAAATTCTACCGTCGATTGTCGCGCCGGTACGGTTACTTCACCCGTTCCCAGTGGAACCATTGGAAAGATCTTTTGGAAAAGCATGAGGTGAAACTCATTCATGCCCACTTCGGTCCTTCGGGTCTGGAGATCCTTCCCTTGGCGAAGGCCCTTGGGATTCCCCTTCTGGTGACCTTTCGTGGGTACGATGCGTCCTCTTTGCTGAGAAACGAAGCGTATTTAAGAAGCTTAAGGGAGTTATTTAATGATGCTCATATCCTCACTGTGTCTAGAACAATGGCGGAGAAACTGATTGCGATCGGCGCCGACCCTTTAAAGATAAAAGCCCATTACAACGGTATCCCTATTGATGACTTCTGTTATGTTGAAAGAAGGCCGATTCCAGAAAAAATAAAAAAAGGGGAAACACTGAGGTTTCTTCAAGTTTCGAATTTTGTCGAGAAGAAGGGGCATCAATATACGGTCATGGCTTTTCGTGAGTTTCTGTCAAGTTATCCAAATAGTCTTTTGACGTTAGCAGGTAGCGGCTCCTTGCGGCCTCAAATCGAGACACTGTGTCGCAATCTCGGCATAAGCGATCGGATTCGTTTTGCAGGTAAGGTTTCCCAAAAAGAGGTCATTGACCTCATGACTCATGCCGATCTTTTTCTGCATCACAGTATCACCGGGGAGAATGGAGATCAGGAGGGAATACCGAACGTGCTCGCGGAGGCGATGGCAATGGGGTTGCCAGTGGTGAGCACATATCATGCGGGCATCCATGAATTGGTCCGTGATGGCATTGACGGACTTTTGGTAAGAGAGAAAGATGTTAAAGATTATGTGAATAAGTTGAGCGGACTCCTGGAAAGCGACATCAGGTATGGGGAGAATGGCGCGGAGAGGGTCAGGAATTTTTTTAATCTCGACAAACAGAACAAATCCCTTGGGGAGATCTATGGCAAGATGATTAGCGAGGGAGGGGGAATTCTGTGACAGACATGGCCGCATCCTATAACGGTAAGCTGGTTCAATGACCGACACTTTTTGTTACGCGGCGTGATTGGATAAAGTTGATCTCGGGATATACAGATATGTGCGGGATAGCCGGAGAATTGAGATTCAGGACGGGACAGGCTGGACGGGCGGACTGGGATAAAATCAGTTCCATGATGTCCCGCCGTGGTCCGGATGATAGCGGATTTTGGTCTGATGATAAATATTGTACTTTCGTGTTTCGCAGATTGGCGATAATCGATTTAAGTTCCAGAGGGCATCAGCCCATGACTGCCGCCAATGGCCGTTATGCATTGGTATTTAACGGCGAAGTCTATAATTTTATGGACTTGAGGAAGCAATTGGAAAACCGTGGGATTAAATTCCGTTCGACCAGTGATAGTGAAGTGGTATTGTATGCGCTCATAGAGTGGGGTAATAAAGCACTGGCGAAGTTCAACGGAATGTTTGCGCTGGGCTTTTATGACAGCGTAGAAAAGAGACTCCTTTTGGCACGTGATCATGCAGGTATGAAACCGCTGTATTATTTGCTGTCCCATAACGGGATTGTCTTCGGTTCACAGTATGATCAATTACTGGCGCATCATTGGAGTGATCATCTCAGAATATCTCAGGAAGCGCTGGGACTGTATCTGCGTTTGGCGTATATTCCGGCTCCATATGCCTTGATAGAGAACACCCATATGCTCGAACCGGGTATGTGGTTGGAGATAACCGTGGAAGGGCATAGTGAACGGGGGCATTTCTTTGTTTTCCCTCAGTATGTTGAACCTTCTTTAAGAGGGGATGAAGCTATTGAAGCCGTAGATGAAGCAATCACGGTAGCGGTAAAACGGCATTTAATCAGCGATGTTCCCGTGGGGGCATTTTTGTCCGGAGGAATCGACTCTCCCTTGGTGGTCGCGAAAATGCGATCAGTCAGCACGAATCCTATAAATACCTTTACCATTGGAACGGGTGAAAAAGAAACAGATGAATCTAAAGATGCGCAGGCGTATGCAAAAGAACTCGGCGTAGAGCATCAGATAGGATATATATCTTCGGATCAGGCGCTTGAGTTAATCCCTGATGTCATCGATGCCTGTGGAGAGCCATTTGGCGACTATTCGATATTTCCGACGCTTATGATTTCGAAATTGGCCGGCCACAATCATAAAGTGATGCTTTCCGGTGATGGCGGCGATGAACTGTTCTGGGGTTATCCGGGCCGTTTCGCAACGCTGATCCGCTTGGCCACCGATTTCAGAATGCCGCACTGGCGGAGAAAAATCCAATGGGGGATAAACAGAGCGTTTTTAAGAGACAGCAGCCGGTTTTTGCTTATGGGATCATTGGGTGAGTGCCATCGGTCCATGCATACGCATCTTCCGGAGACACTCTTAAAGGAGATATTTCCTTCACTGCCGGCCTGGCCGTCAGAATGTGAAGCGTATGCTTACGATGGCTGTGATCCTGATAAAATAGCTCAGTCGTCGCGCTGGAATGAACTTGTTTACCACTTGACAATGGTACTGATGAAGGTTGACAGAGCCAGTATGTACAATTCGCTTGAGGTTCGCGTTCCTCTACTTGACCGAGAAGTAATAGAAGTGGCGGCAAAGATCGACTGGCGTGATTGCCTGAATATCGATCAAAAGATAGGAAAACTACCACTCAGACATACATTGGCCAGACATGTAAAGCATCAGACTTATACAAAACGTGGCTTTGAAGTCCCAATGGCGACATGGCTCAGGACCTCTCTGAAAGAAATGTTTGAAGAGTATGTCCTGAAACGAACTGAGATCCTCGGGCTTGAACTCAATCGAGTGGCGCTGCGCAGGGTATTTGAACAGCATATTCATGGAAAAGGTAACTATGCCTGGGGGCTTTGGCCGTTACTCAGTTTGGTCTTGTGGGCCAACAGATATTACAAGTACAAAGAAGTTTAGGTCTTCATTGGAGAGCTTGAGGTGAATAAACAGGAGCGGGCTTTGAAGGTGATCAATGTTGCGGGCGCGCGTCCGAACTTCATGAAGATCGCGCCGCTGATGAAAGCATATCGAAAGCATTCCTCGATTGAACCCATTCTTGTCCACACCGGACAGCATTACCATGAGGGGCTCTCTGATCTGTTCTTTAAGGATCTGGAGATCCCTCCCCCCGACGTTCACCTTAATGTTGGTTCCGCGTCTCATGCCGTTCAGACGGCGGAGGTGATGAAACGATTCGAGACGGTCTTGATCGATCATCGTCCCGACCTTGTGGTCGTGGTTGGGGACGTCAATTCAACGATTGCCGCCGCATTGACTTCGGTAAAGATGGGCATTCCGGTGGCCCATGTGGAGGCGGGGTTGCGTAGTTTTGATCAAACCATGCCGGAAGAGGTTAATCGGGTTCTCACCGATGCCATCTCGGGCTATCTTTTTACAACCGAGAGGAGCGCCGACGAAAACCTCAAGAAAGAAGGAATTGCGGCGGAGAAGATCTTCTTCGTGGGAAATGTCATGATCGATACACTTCTAAAATATCGTGATATGGCGAAGCAATCTTCGGTATTAAAGCGGCTTGGGTTGGAAGAGGAGGGCATTGCCCCCTACGCGGTCTTGACGTTGCACCGGCCGGGCAACGTCGATCAAAAGGAGACCTTTGAGGCGATTCTTGAGGGGGTGGCCGCGCTTTCAAAAAATATTCCCGTTGTTTTTCCGGTTCACCCCAGGACGAGAAAACAGATTGACCAGTCGGCATTCGGTCAATATTTTGTCAACGATCAATCACCTGCCGGGCTTCGAACGGGGATCCACCTTATTGAACCGTTGGGGTATCTCGACTTTATCTGTCTGATGGGCAATGCAAAATTGGTGATGACCGATTCGGGGGGGATTCAGGAAGAGACGACGGTCCTCGGCATCCCTTGTCTGACATTGAGAAACAATACGGAGCGTCCGGTAACAATCACGGAGGGAACGAATTTCCTTGTTGGAAATACCGGACAGAAGATCATTGATGCTGCCACGAAAGCTTTAAATGGAGGAACCTTTCGGGGACATATTCCCGAGTTATGGGATGGAAAGGCCGCGGAACGGATCGTGGCGATTTTGGAAGATCGGCTATCTGGGAGGGGATAGGGAACCAGACCCCCTTTCTCTCACGGCTGAGGCCGAGCGCCACCGTGATCGTGCGGGGTTCCTCTCGGAAGATCCGGGTATTAAACGGCAACGGGGAAGGTGATCGCCTGGCTCTGGCGCGCCCAAGACCTTTCCGATTCCTATCTGATCGCGCGCGGCCGTAACTTCTTCATCGATTTGAGTCCTGTGGTATGAGCCTGATAAAATCGCCTATTTAATTTTGGCCCATAATACGCCTAACCATTTGAGTCGGTTGGTCCGTGCCCTGGATACATCCAGTGTCTGGTTTTTTATTCATGTGGATCAAAAATCCAATCTGACCCCTTTTAAGGAGAAAATAAAAAAACAGGAAAAGGTCTTCTTTCTGGATAAAAGGGTTTCTGTCTACTGGGGAGAATTTTCAGTAGTTCAGGCGACAATTAATCTGATACGAGAAGCCTTGGCCTATACTGAGGAGGAGGCAAATGAATACAACGATAAACCGAATGAAACGCATTGCGCGACGATTGGTCTCTGGTATTGCTGTAAGAATTTCGCCCGTTCGCTGGAAGGAGTTTGAAGAACTCAATTACTGGAAGTCGCGAAAGAGCGCGGAAGGCGTCTTATCAAACAGCCACTATAAACACTTCTATACCACTCACTTCGGATTGGATGAATCTTACTATCGGAATAAAACCATTTTGGATATTGGATGTGGACCAAGGGGCAGTCTTGAATGGGCATCCATGGCATCGCGACGTATTGGGCTAGACCCACTTGCGAAGGAATACCTACAGCTTGGAGCCAATCAGCATCAGATGGAGTATATTTGTTCTCATGCTGAGAGTATACCTATAAAAGATTCTGGATGCGATGTTGTTTTCTCGTTTAACTCGCTTGATCATGTTGAAAACATTGATCAAACGTTAAAAGAAATCAAGAGAATCACCAGGTCTGGTGGGTTTTTTTTGCTCTTGGTGGAGGTAAATCACCCACCTACTGAGTGCGAACCACATGAATTGGCGCCCAAGAAGGTAGTCGAATTACTAGAACCGGAATTTGTCTGCGAAAACTTGCAAGTATACAAGCCAATCGCGAAAGGAATATATGACTCCATTCGCGCAAACGAAAGGATTTCCAATTCGAGAGAAACAAATGAGATCGGATATATGTCTGCGAAGTTTATACGTGCGTACTTATAGGCGAGGAGAATTGCTTTTGAGAATGTCCTAAACTTAGTTGAGAATTGAGAAGTGGCTCCTGGTGTGGTG
>CAYVDU010000011.1:0-14216 GCA_964450765.1 uncultured bacterium
CCTATGGTCCCATTGCAAAATGTTATGGAAGAAAACCGGCCATTTACTTAGGCACCTCAATCATGATCCTGAGTTCTCTCATGATTATATTCGCAGGGAGATACCACCTTTGGAGCTTATTTTTAGTAGGACGATTTTTATCTGCTTTAGGAAGCAGTGTCGGAATGAAAATCGCCTTTACAATCATTGCCGATGCCTTTGGAAAACAAGAAGCAACAAAGAAAATCTCAATCGCTACCCTAGCCTTTGCTATCGCACCTGGACTTGCTATTGCCCTTGGAGGGTATCTAACAGTCTTATTCGGCTGGGAAAGCTGTTTTTATGCCCTTATTCTATACAGTGCAGCCGTTCTAATATTAAGCCTTCTGCTTCCTGAAACTGCCCCCTATCTTGATCCTCATGCTCTGAATCTGAAAACCATCCTCACTACATATCAACAGAAACTTAAAAACAAAACGCTCATCTACTCCTCCTTGATCCTAGGATGTGTAACGTCTATGATTTATCTTTTTTCTACACTTGCCCCGTTTCTAGTCATCAACAGGTTGCATTTAAGCCCAGAAAATTACGGTCTTATGAACTGTATTCCTCCTATAGGACTGATTGGAGGCTCTTTTCTTTCTCATTGGTTATCTACACGCAAATCCAAACTTTCTGTGATCGGCTTAGGATCAAAAATCAGCATTGTAACCACCGCCCTTATGCTCTTGTTTTTCCTAACCAATCAAGTTTCCATCTGGACTCTATTTATCCCCATTTCTTTTCTCTATTTTGGGACATCTCTCATATTTAACAATGCATCAAGCCTTGCAATGGATCATGTACAAGACAAATCCAATGGCTCTGCGATCATGGGATTCATTAACATGACACTAGCCACAATCACAGTATTCATTGGGGAATCAATCCCCTCCCCAAGCCCCATTGTCCTGCCCTCCATTTTACTGTGCACTACTATTGGCATTATGGCTTTGAAATTTCGTCTAGAGAAATAATTACGAATAATCATTCAATTCTGATATGAAAAATTCTATTATCCAGAATAGACTTTCCCATGTCTTCCAAGAATAAAATAGACAAACAAAAACTGTTACAACTAGCTCTCGGGCCAAACACAGCCTATCCCAAAAACAAAAGCGTGATCGACGTTTTTGAAGAAATTGTCAAAAAACATCCAAAAAACATTGCCTTACGTTTCTTTAAGAAGTCAATGAGTTACGAAGAACTCAACCATAAAGCCAATCAATTAGCACGCCATCTTCAGAAACTAGGAGTTAAAAAGCAAGATTATGTAGGTATTTATCTTCACCGCTCTATTGATCTTTTCGTCGGCATATTGGGAATCTTGAAAGCAGGCGCTATCTACGTCCCTATCGATGCAGACTACCCCAAGCAAAGAAAGCTCTACATGATCGATGATACAAAACTCAACGTTCTCATTACTGACCCTGCTTTTGCAAAGCAATTTCCTAAAAGAAGGCTTCATTTTCTCTTTTTAAAAGAAACAAATATCAATCAATATCAAAATTCTAATCTTCATCTCAAAATCGATCCTTTGAATTTGGCCTATATCAACTACACTTCGGGAACTACAGGAAATCCAAAAGGCGTTCAAATTGCGCACCGAAACATTAACCGACTCGTTCTCCATCCAAACTGGATTCAATTTACAAGCAATGACCGGTTTTTACAGATCTCAAATATTTCTTTTGATGCGCTGACCCATGAACTTTGGGGGGCTCTTTTAAATGGAGCCACTCTTTGTATTTACCCGCAAATCAATCTCTCTCCTGATGAACTGGGGAAATTTATCGTCCAAGAAAAAGTAACTCAAGTCATCTTTACAGCACGGCTATTTAATTTAATGGTCGATGAAGCGCTAGAGTCTTTAAAAGGATTACGAGCGATGTGTTCTGTCGGAGATGTAATGTCAGCAAAACACGCAAAGATCGCCTTCAAACACCTTCCTTCCTCTTGTAAAATCATCAACGCATGCGGCCACACAGAAAATACAACGCACACAACAGCTTATACTGTTACCAACCGAAAAGCCATCCAGCATGAAGTGCCAATTGGGCGCCCTATTAACCACACAACAGTCTATATTTTAGATGAAAAACAACAACTCGTCCCTTTCGGATCTGAGGGAGAGCTTTGCACAGGAGGCGACGGTGTTGCACGAGGCTATCTCAATCGTCCTGATCTGACGGCCGAAAAATTCATTCTCAATCCCTTTGGCAAGGGACATCTTTATCGAACAGGCGATCTGGTGCGCTATCTACCCGATAGCAATCTCTCATTTTTAGGTCGTATTGATACCCAAGTCAAAATCAGAGGTTTTCGAATTGAACTCAGCGAACTAGAAGAAGCGGTTCGCTCTTTTCCTTTGATTTCAGATAGCGTTGCGATGTCTCTTGTAGATCCATCAGGGGAAAAACAACTTGTCGTTTATGCTGAGGCCAAACAAAAAAAACCAAAGTCTCATGAAATTAGAGATTGGATCGCATCAAAACTTCCCTCTTACGCAATTCCTAACTTCATCATTGTCTTAGAGAGACTCCCCATGACACCGAATGGAAAAGTCGATCGAAAAAATCTCCCCTCTCCTTTCCTAGAAGAAAAAAAAGAGACCATCCTTCATACAGAGACAGAAAAAACGATCGCAGATCTTTGGAGCAAAATATTGCATCGAACCACCATTGACCGAACCGATCACTTTTTTAAAATCGGAGGAGACTCGATCCATGCCATGCAAATCGCATCTCAACTGAAGAGAACATTTCAACGAGAAATTTCTGCCGCTCTTCTTTTTCAGCATCCCATTTTAGCCGATTTAGCCAGTGCTATTGATCTTCTTAAAAAATCAGAATCTAAAATCATTACCAAACAAGATATTGCATCACCTCTTCCGATTTCCTACCATCAAGAATCTCTATGGCTTATTGATCGCTTAGGTCCGCATACCAAACTACAATACATGGTTCTCTATGCATACAGAATAGAGGGAAAAATCAACACCTCCAAACTATACAAATCTTTAGAAGAAATTCTCCAACGCCATGAAATTTTGCGCACTCGATTTATCGAAAAAAATAAAGAAATTCTCCAAGTCATTGAACCGAAAAGCCGAAATTATTTCCTTAAATTCTCAAAAAAAAATACAAAAGATGCTCTTAGCCTCCTCAAGCAAAAGATGCTCCAAGGAATGGATCTATCACAGTTACCTCTTTTACAAGTACTGCTGATTAAAATAAGACCAAATCTTCATCTTTTAGGAATCAGAGTGCACCATATTATTTTTGATGTCCTCTCCTTCCAAAACTTCTTTAAAGAATGGACCTCTCTATATGCCTCCAAAGAACTTGAGTCCCTTCCTATTCAATATGGAGATTATGCTCTCTGGCAAAGAGAGAGACTCAAAAATCCAAAAGTAAAAAACCAACTGACCTTTTGGAAAAATCACTTAAGAGGAGCCCCGGAACTTCTTGAATTGCCATGGGATAAACCAAGACCCCCTCAATTCCTAGGCGTCGGATCCTCGGAAGGAACACATTTCCCCAAACATTTAAGCGCCGCTTTAAAAGATTTTGCAACAAAACAAGGAACCACTCTTTCCATCCTCCTTTTTGCTGCCTTTAAAGTATTACTCTATCGTTACAGTGGCCAAGAAGACATTGTCGTAGGAACACCTTTTGCGAACCGAACACGGCAGGAATTAGATCCTCTTATTGGTTATTTTTTACAGATGTTTGTCCTTCGCTCCGATTGCTCAAACAATCCCTCATTTACTTCCTTTTTATCAAAATTAAATCAGAACATGTCGGAGTGTTATAAAAATTCTGACATCCCTCTGGAATGGATTGTCAATGCACTCAATCCCATTCGAAATCCAAGCTTTAATCCGATTTTTCAAGTCCTCTTTGTGTATGAAAATATCACGAAAGCACCGATCCGCTTTGAAACAGCAAAACTCCACCCAATCTCTTGTGAAACAAACACTGCTAAATTTGATTTGAGTCTGTTTATTTATGATAAAGAAGAGGGGCTTGAATGCAAATTTGAGTACTCTACAGATCTTTTTGAAAAACAAACAATCCAAAGGATGTTTTCCCACTTTCACACTCTTTTAGAAAGTATCTTAAAAAATCCAAACGAAACGATTGGGCTTCTTCCCATGCTCACAAAAGAAGAAAGAAAGCAGATCTTAAGAACATGCAGCCCTACAAAAATCCATTATCCACGTCACTCATCCGTCCCTGAGCTTTTTGAAGAAACCGCCGAAAAATGGCCTCATAAAGAAGCTCTTCGGTTTTCAGAGAAAACAACCACCTACATCGAACTCAATCAGAAAGCGAATCAACTCGCGAGATACCTTCAAAAATGTGGCGTAAAAAAACACGATTTTGTCGGCATCTATTTGGAGAGATCCGACAATCTTGCCATCGCTCTTTTAGCCATTCTTAAACTGGGAGCTGTCTATGTACCCATTGATGAAAGCTACCCAGACCAAAGAAAGCAGTACATGATCGAGCATACCGGATTAAAAGTCCTCATTACGCACCACTCCTTTACAAAGAAATTTTCTCAAAAAAACATCCATTTGATTGATTTGGAAGACAAAAATTTTACAACATTGAATAACGCCAATTTAAACGAACAAATTAATCCTTTCGATTTAGCCTATATCAATTATACATCAGGCTCCACTGGCCAGCCAAAAGGAGTCGAATATACGCATCTTGGAATCATCCGACTTCTCAAAAATCCCCGTTGGATGAAACTCAAAGAAACAGATCGGATGCTTCAAATATCAAATATCTCTTTTGATATGTTAGCTGCTGAAGTTTGGGGCGCTCTATTGAATGGAGCAACGCTTTGCATCTATCCTCAAAAAAGATTTTCTCCTTCTGAACTTGGCGCTTTTATCCTGCAAGAAAAAGTATCCCACCTTTACCTCACCGCCCGTCTCTTTGTGTTGATGGTCGAAGAAGCCTTAAGCTCTTTAAAGAAGGTTCGCGTCTTTGCATCCACAGGTGAAGCTATGTCGGCCCAAAGCGCCACAGTAGCGTATCAAAAACTTCCCTCCTGTCAAATTCTCAATGTCTACGGGCCCACTGAAAATCACATCACAACAACATACACAGTCACCTCAGAGAGCTCTCATGTCCCGATTGGACGTCCCGTTGAAGGAACACAGGTATATGTGCTCGATGCACACCGTCAACTCGTTCCGATCGGAGTTTATGGGGAACTCTATGCTGGCGGCGACGGCCTAGCTCGAGGGTATCTCAAGGACCCCATAAAAACCGATGAAAAATTCATCTCCAATCCTTTTGGACAAGGAAAACTATATCGAACAGGTGATTTAGTACGTCTTCTGCCAGATGGAAATCTCGATTACTTAGGCCGCCTTGACACACAAGTAAAAATTCTCGGATTTCGCATTGAATTAAGCGAAGTCGAAGGCGTGATTCAAGAACACGAAAGCGTCGCTGATTGCATTGTGGTTGCTCAGAAAACCGGCCATCATGAAAATCATCTTGTTGTTTATATCGAAAAGAAAGAAACAAAAACACTCCATATCGACGAAATACGCGCATACACAGCTAAAAAACTGCCTAAATACGCAATCCCAAGCCATTTTGTACTTGTAGAAAAATTCCCTTTAACCCCGAATGGGAAAATCGACAAAAAAAAACTCCCTTTGCCGAAAATAACTTCAAAACAAAAAGCATCTCAATCACCGCTGTCTTTCACTGAACAAATTTTAAGCGAAATTTGGTCACGCCTCTTAAAAGTACCAAACATTGATAGACACGATGATTTTTTCCATATTGGAGGCCACTCTATTCTTGCAATGCAACTTAATTCCATATTGAGAAAAGAGTTTCAAATAGAAATTCCTATCAGTCTTATTTTTGAAGAATCTACTCTTGAAAAATATGCGCATCGTATCGACCAACTACGCATCAAAGGAACAAAATCCAAAACTCAACATGTTTCATTTGATTCTTGGCGCAACCAAGAGGCCATTCTAGATCCTACCATTCATGCCAAAGCAGCCCTACCTACTTTGCCAACCCAGTATAGTCACCCTAAAAAAATATTTCTGACAGGAGCCACCGGATTTGTGGGGGCTTTTTTCTTAAAAGAGCTCATTGAAAAAACAGATGCCAAAATCTACTGTCTTGTCAGAGCCAACACAAAGCAAGAAGCTCTGCAAAGAATCAAAAACACCCTCAAACAATACTCTATTTGGAAGCCCAAGTATCAACATAGAATGATAGCAGTCCCAGGATCATTAGAAAAACCTCTTTTAGGACTTGATCCCAAAGAATTCCAAAAGATTTCTAAAGAGATAGACTCCATTTTCCACATCGGAGCCTTTGTAAACCATGCGATGTCTTATGAAAGACACAAAATGGCCAACGTCTTTGGAACCCAAGAAATTTTAAGACTATCTAGCACATATCGATTAAAACCTCTGCATTTCATTTCTACCATAGCTGTTGTTGATGGGATCAAAAAAGAACCTATTTCAGAAGATGCCGACATCGAGAAAAGCAAAAATCTGTCCAATGGCTATGTACAAAGTAAATGGGTGGCAGAAAAACTCATCCTTATTGCTCGCAGGCGAGGAATCCCCTGCACCATTTTCAGATTACCTCGTGTCAGCGGCGATTCGAAAATTGGATCGGGACCAACATCCGATTTTCTCTGGCGATTGATTCAGGCATCTCTCATCTTAAAAACAGCCCCTCGTGTGGATTTCTATGATGATCTCACCCCGGTTGACTACATCTGTAGAGCCATTCACAGTATTTCCAAAAACCCCGAATGGATCAACTCTCAATTTCATGTCATCAGTCCTCGCCCAATACTCTATATGAGCTTATTTAAGTTATTAAAGAAATTCGGATATTCTTTGACATTCACAGATTTAAGCACCTGGCAAAAAATTCTCATCAATGAATCCATCGAAAAAAAAGATGAAAAATTACAAGCACTCGCTTCTCTTTTGGCAGATGTGGATCCTACTCAATCCACAAAAATATTGATTCTTGGATGCGATCATTTAAAATCGGCTCTCAAAAAAGAAAAATTAAAATGCCCTAAAATCGACGAGAAACTCTTTAAGAAATATGTGAATTACTACATAAAAATTGGCTTTTTAAACGATGAAAAAAACAGTTCTATTCTTTACTGAAAAACCTCCTCTGGATAACCAAGCCATTCATATTTGGTTAGGTAAAACCACACTTTCTCATGAAGAGCATCTTTGCCATATCTTAAAACTGTATCTGGGATCATCTCCTATCAAATTAAGTAAAAGCCCTACAGGGAAACTGTATCTTGCCAATTCATCTTTGCATTTTAATCTATCCGACTCTGAAGACTGGTTGGCGATCGCTTTAAGCTGGGAAGCTCCTGTTGGGATTGATATTGAAACTCTTCGTCCTCTAGAAGAGATGAAACAAATGGTTGAAGATTATTTTTCCTTGAAAGAGCAATCTTATGTATATCCCAAAAAAGCCATTTCCAAAGAAGAAACTCTCGCTCGATTTTGGGAAATCTGGAATCGAAAAGAAGCTTGCTTTAAGGCTTTAGGATCAGGCCTGCAAGATGAAATGAACCGTTGGGATTGCTTTGGCAATGATTGGGTTTTTGTAAACAGAGTATGGGTTCGATCCGTCCGAGTCAATCACCCGTTATCTGCTGCTGTAGCGATTTATTTGTAGTTCTAACCTAGCCGCCCAATCAGAATGAAGCCCCAAACCTTGCCAAATGACTTCTGGATCTACTCTTATCTTTTCTTTAAGCCCTACTAAAGCAACTGTCAACTCATCTGCATTCGTTGCAGTAGAACATAATCCATTTCTCACAAGGACGTCTTCATAGGTGTTATGTCCCACTTGAATGGTTGGAATCCCCGCAAGCACAAACTGAGGACCCATACTCGTCTGGTAATAAAGCATCCCATCTGCAACAACTTGAGAATCCTCAGAATTCATCTCAGAGATAACAAAGCGAGGAATGCCGGCTTCTTGAGAGTGCCTCTCTAGCCATTGTTGAACCAATATTGCATCAAGATTTTTTACTTTTGCCCCTGGATGCTGCTGTAACACAATCACAATGTGAGATAGATCCTGCTTCCTGGATGCTTCCTCTAAAAACTGAAGAAAAGAAGGCATTGCTTTGGAGAAATATTCATCATTGTTTCCTCCTGCATACACCAAAACGGTTTGTCCTTGATCTGTTAAGAAATATTTTGAAAAAAGCTGACAGCGAATTCTGTCATGATCGACTTCTCGTCTTTCTCTCATTTTCTTTGCTTGATTCAGCGGATAATATCCAATGCCTATTCTTTTTTCAAAAGTCAAAAAAACTTCTTCAGAAGGGGATTGATAAATAGGAGTTCGAACCAAATTTGCATTTGCAAATAAAACGCCCTGAGCTGCTTGCATTACTTTAGCTGCCGTCAAAGAATACCCACCAGGAACGTAAGCCTCTGGATTGTCATAATAGGCGAAACGAAAAGCAGATGGAGCGTGGATCTGCAACATCTTTTGCAAGGCAATGTCAAATACGTGTCCTACATCAGTGATAATGACATTTGCCTTGGCGCATTTTTTCGCCAATGCAATAGCGGCATCTTCCTCAGAAATATTTCCCAAAGAAAAAGATATCGCTTCCATCTGCCGATCTTGAAATTTCTTAAAAGCAGGCTCTGTTGCATAAATTTGCACATTGTAGCCTTTTTTCACCAAATCATCAGCAAATGTTGCAAAATGATCCGCAGGGCCTGCATGACAAGAGATAAAATAGATAGCAGCGGTTGATACAACAAATGACATCAACAACCTTCAATTCGAGATCAATGTATTAAAAGCAGGAAGAAACTGACCCATCTTCTCAAGAGATATTCGATCTATTTCGTATTTATCCATAAACTGCTGCATCGCATCAGCATCATAAATGTCTAACTTTCCATGACGCCATATTCCTGCAAGTCTCTCCGGTTCAAAGAGAGAATCGCTCCAATAAAAATACAACTGATCTGCGTACTCAAAATAAGCTCCCATTCTCTGAGAAAACAAGACTCCTTTTGCAACAGCATCTTCTGGAGATGACTGATAAAATCGAACGGTGTTATTGCGATAGTCAACCGCTTGAAAACGAACATCATCGGGACATGAACAAAGAAGCAATACAATTTCATAGTTATTTTCTTTGAGCTTCGCAAAGAATTTTGGAGTATGAGCGCCTGTCGAGGTCGTTCCATAAATAATGCTGCGTCCCAAAGAAAAAGCCTCTTCCAAAAGAGTCAAAACAATGTAGTTAGAGCCTGCACGCCATTGATGATACGCATTTTTGATCACCTCATCATAATTTTCTGAAGAAGCAATTCTCAGAGGAGTTAATGATTGCGCATGATAAGTATGTACCATGAACTTAAGAGTTCTTGGATCCGGGTCCAAATAAACTCCCTCCTGATATTCAGGATGAGCGGCCACAAATTTCTCTAAAATTGTCGTTTTACGAGATCCCGGCCCTCCGGCAGTCGCTAAATAGAATCGCGTCTTAGCATTATAAGTTCCCTCAAGACAGACGCTCCGAACAACAGCCAAATCTTTTTGTAGACAATGAATCTCTTCATCCGAGTATTGTTTCAAGTGAGAAGAGATCATCTCAGGGGTAAAAAAAAGCTCCGCCTGAAGAGTTCCAAAAACCAAACAACACAAACTTAAATAGATACTCCTCATCGTCATGCTCCACTCCGTTGCTAAGAGCCAACGTTTATACCATACGTCGCCGATTCTACAAAGAACAATGCAGCTTTTAACAGCATTGTTCTTAGGATGCGTCACTTCCTTGATTTATCTTTTTCTCAAGCTTTCTCCTCGATGTTCCTCAATACGATAGTGAATTTCTCAAAATAGGCGGCTTACCTGTACTCCGAGAACGCAACGCCTCCAACGCCTCGATTAGTTCCTGATATTTATCAGAATCAATCATTGAATTCCAAGGACTTAGTCTTTCAATCTGATCCGTGACCTCTGCAAAAGAAGGTCTTATTCTTGGTAAAGAGCGAAAAGATTGAATCCAATCTGATATTTCACTAACTATGTTTTCTGCAGAGACCGGTTCCGGAACTCGAGGCAATCCTTGATGTTGTGCTGAGGCAAAAAGTGCTTGCTCAGCAACATAAGCCTCTACCCTACGTCTTGTTCCTTCATCAACGAAATGAGGCATAGCACTCGAATCAATCCCGTCTCCGTCATGACTTCCGTCTCTAGATCCAGACCTATTTCGATGAGTACTCAATACTCCTGGTAAAGATTGCACTACATGCATCGTTGTCCCATCAGATGAAGATTCCGCTAAACGCACCGTTACCAAATCAGATGAAGATTCAACTACACGCACTCTTACCACCTCAGATGAAGGTTCCACTACACGCACTCTTGCCACCTCAGACGAAGGCACCCCTGCCACCTCAGGTGAAGATTCCACTACCAACTCCTCTGCCACGCGATAAGAATCGCTACTTTGACTACTCAATAACTGCAAATGAACAGGATGACCACTTGCAAATATTGGGGTTTGGCTGTCCCTAGGAGAGAAGCCTGCTCCCTGCGTAATCACCTGTTGAAACATAGCACTAGGAACTACTGTCCCTGATGTCGGTCTTTCTTCATCTATAGGAGATAAAGGTCTCGAAGGAGATCTTTTTGATGAATTGCAGGAATTACAACAGAAACAAACAATGAAACTCATTACTAAAATCCTCTTCAAATCATTATATGTTATTAAATAATTAACTAAAAAAAACAAAACAATCGCCACTAACTTATTAGCGACCAGCAAAAATCAGATTACGGATTGATCTATAGAGGGAGTGGCAAAACTCTAAAAAATAAAGGGTATAGTATTAATTCTCAATACAATACCCTTGATCTTTTTAAAAATTTGGCAGCTTTCAATCTCGTCTAAAAGCTGATTCTTCAATCATTTTCTCTATAATCTGCAGAAAATCTCAATACCTGCTCATAAGGTTCTCTAAAAGTCTTTAAATAATTAGAATGATCCGATCCTTCAAACTTATATTGAAAAACACCTTTTCTAGCAGAAATAACAACAAGATCTCCTACATTCACAAAAGAACCATCAGATTTTTCTAAAAACACTTCAATCGTCACATTTTTGGGTTCAAACGGATAATGATCAAGATATGGGCGTATTTTCTCATTGGAGTTGATCTCATCAAGAAACAAATTCATAGCGTGCATTAATAATTTCCTACTTTCTTTAATATTCATAGGATATCGACGATATGCAAAAGAAACCTCGAGTTGTTTAATTTGATCCATCATCTGACCTCCGAACCCAATGGGAATCAATACCATTTCTTCCTTTAACCGTTTAGCGATCTTGCCGATGACCTGATTCGATATCCGCTCTTTATCATTGATTCTCTGTTGCTCACAATCAAAAGAGGTCACCGTACCACAACTAAAAAACACACTTAGAATCCCTATCAACAAAAAGAATCTCATTGATATTCACCATGCTCTTTTAAATACTCATCAATGACAGATTTTTTAATCCTATCAAACGCAGGATTCTGAAAAGAATGAGGATCCTCTTGAGATTCTTTATCTATCCACATCAGAACTTCTTCACGATCTTTAACAATTTGCATTCTTTCCCCCTCCTCTCCAGTAACAAATACAAATAGCTCTTCGCCATAAGGAATTCTATCCCCTTTGCAAGCATAATGTTTCGCTTGATAGCAAAGGCTTTGAGGAATAATCACAGGAGAAGCAAAAGCAACCACGATCACACGATCACGCACCTCTTTTGGCATCCTTTGCAAAGCATTGCGAACATGAATAGAGCCCTGGCTAAAACAAAACTGAAGGAATTTTGCATTTGGACGATCTTTGTTGATTTGATGAAAATCCATCCAATTCTTTGCAAGGCAATCCGATGTTTTTGGAGATGATCCTTGCAAATTCAGTAAGACAATCTCTAAGAAATCCATTATAAAGCCATGCGTATTGTTATACACCCAATCAATCGCATACCCTTTAGAAAATTGAGCAAGATGAGATGCATGATCGAGCGCTTCATGCTGTGATGTAGCCATCCCATGAATGCTCGATATTCCAATCCAAGGATCTCTTTTCCCCGGAGAGACAAAAGATTCAGAAAACTCATACCGAGGCGGAGGTACATTCTCAAACAAATCGGGACTATCAATAACATGGCGACCTATTGTATCAAAAAAGGTATTCATCCAAGATTTTTTCTCTGGCATCATGGGCTGCAAGGATACCGGAAGGACCTCAAATTCTTTCTCTTTAGAAATCTGTCTTAATGGATCATAAAAAGGCATTATCGGGTTCTGCAAAATATCATCATAACTTGTGTATCGATGATCAAAGAAAATCCCTGTTTTATTAAAAACCAATTGACCTATCGATGAAGAATGGATAGGCGCAGCAAGCGGCTGTGGTTTTGTAGATTGAAGTTTTAAGAGCCCATCGCTGGGACTATTGGACGCAGAAATTAAAGCTACACTACCAAGAGCGGCCGCAGCTCCCGTTTTTGTCCCTGCAGTAGAGACGGCAATAACAAGAACAACCGTGAGAGTCGCAACAATTCCAATGCCGATCAGGATCTCTTGTTGATGCTTTTCCCAAAACTTACTGAGATCTTTTTCAAATCCTGCCTGCAAAATCAAATGGCTCTTAGAAAAACCAAGCGGCTGAAAGTCTCTTAAAAGAGCATGTCTATATTCATTAGAACCAATGGCAGCGAAATGAGAGCATGTTCTTGCACCACCAAAGCAATCTTGATTTTGAAATAATAAAGAAAATAAACGCATCTCTACTTCATCGCGAAATGAAGAAGCTTCTTTCCATGAAACCGGACGTCCATTCCAAACTCCTGTTTCTAGTGTCCAATTCACAAAATCGAAAATGCAATTCGACGCATCACTCTCATCAATTTCCATTGACACATCCTCCTTTTGAAGGGAGAAAAAAGTGAATCAAATATTCATTTTTTGCAAGAAATTCTCCAATAAAACATCAGAGGATGATAAAATGTTCGGCCTTTAGCATACCGATTCTTCATCTTTCTTCGGTATATACCGAAGAAAGATGAAGGATCGGCTTTCTGACGGAGTTCAAATCATCAGATTTTCAAAAAGACAAAGGGTATTGTATTGAGAATTAATACTATACCCTTTATCTTTTTGGAAATTTGACAGCTTTGAATCTCGTCAGAAAACCGATTCTTTAACTTTCTTCGGTATAAAGGCAGATACTGTTTTGATCTACACTACGTGGCTTGCTAACATCTCTAAACTCAATCCTTCCACAGCGCGCTCCCTCAGTCTTTTATTCATCTTACAGGAAATTACCAGCTTATTTTATTTACTAAGCCGCTCTAAAGAACGCTGCAAAGAAAACATCTCCATTTTACAATTACCGGAAGAGTTGGAAGATTATCTCCATCTAACAATCGAAGATCCTTCGCCCAAACAAGAAATCTCCTTAACCAAACTCTCTTTTTATGCGGATATTTTGTTACAATGCTCCAAATTGGATGAAATTATTTTACTGCAAAGACTCGAAGTAATCCGTTCCGTTGCAACAAAAATCAAATTCCATTTTTTTATTGCAAAAAGACAAACACCTCCCAAAAAAGATATCTTTGAAATGATCCTGCAAGAACTGATTTCTTGTGATCATGCAGTGAACTCTTTTTTCTTCTCTTTGATCCCATTTCTAAAAGAGACTCGCACAGATGAAAACATCCTCATCTATCTCATCGAACAAAAAGAAATCCTCAACCAATATCTTCAAGAAAACACCATCGAAACCCTTTTTCAACTTCTTTTTCCTGAAGGGGAATCTGCTATGAGAGCTATTCTCCATGAAGGATTTACAAGAAGATCGTTCACCCAATTTTTACAAACCAAAGAAGAGCTCATTCACTCATTTAATTGGAAAAATCATACCTGCGCATATTAACTTAATTTGGTATGATCAAAACATGGTCCAAGATATCAAAGAAGTTTTTACCTCTCTTGTTCAAAGCGCTCAAGCTCTTTTGCAAGAGGAATCCCTCATTATTGCCAACGAAACCGATGCAAACTATTTTAGATCCCTGAGCAGCAAACCAATCAAAAAAAATCCCCACCA
>CAYVDU010000012.1:0-3437 GCA_964450765.1 uncultured bacterium
TTTGACAGCTTTCACGCAGCTGCAATTCAATGTTATTTTTCATAAATGGTATAACCGCTCAGCGATTCGAATGTATTCCTTATGCATTTCCAAGGATTCTTTTTCATTTCCAAGATTCTTGTGTGCCTTTTCACATAAAAAATATAAGGTCGCAAGCTCGGAACTAACAGGGCTATGGCGCTCAAAGATTGAGATAGCTTTTTGCAAATATTTTATACATTCAACACTGTTCCCTATATCATATAAAATAGCTCCCTTCAAACCATATAGGAACCCTGTGCAAGGACAGTCTTTGGGATTATCTTTATTTGCGGAATCATATCTCCCATAAATATCGAGCCCTCTCTGCACGGCATCCAATTGCCTGTCTCTATCTTTCGTTTGTAAAGAGATCTGTAAATAACACGCAGAAATACACTCTTCTCTTATTCTGTAATCAGCCCCTTCATACAAGGCAATGGTTTCTCTAAACTTATGAATCGATTGCCTTGTCTTTTTTTGCATTCGTTCTGTCAATGCTATATTATAGTTTAAACGAGCTATATCATCCCTATAGTCAAAAGCATCTATAAAGCTCCATTTACCTAATGTTCTAAATAAATTTTGGGCTTTTTGAAAATGAACCATTGCACCTTCCCAATTCTCCTGATCATACAACTTGCCACCAATTTCAGACTCAAGCCAAGCAATATGCTCGCTTCCAGGTTCAGTTTGACTGAGCTGTTTCATCCTTTTTTTGAGTTGCTCGATCGAGTTCTGATATCCCTTCTCTGCATGAGATGCTTTTTCTAAACATTGTGCATACTGTCTTTGTAGAGCCACATCTTGATCCGGATAGCGCTTAAATACTTCTCTCATAATTTTTTGAAATGCCTCTACGTCAATAACATCATCGCACTGCACTTCCCTGACCTTTTTTAATAAATTCTGGTCGCTTTTCTTATAAACCTGGCGAGCCAGCTGCATCTCTTTTAATTGTTGTTGAGCTATAAATAAGCTCCGCTGCTTAATTCCTAAATCTCTTTGGGCACATTCTTGAGCGTCTTTAACAAAGCTTGTAAATAGATTCGGAGGAATAGCGCCCATACTTCTCTTTTTTAGAAGATAAATATTAAATAGATTCGTGATAATAAATGATCATTCTTGGGTTAATAAAAATTTTATCAAACCCATGCAACATCATTGATGCATACAAAGAAACATGTTCACAACAAGTCACTACCTCAGGATCTGCCGGATGCTCCCAATATGTATTCCTAATCAGAGGAACATCCGCACCTAAAATTTCTCGATAAAACATCTTTAATTCATCTATTACAACACCCGAATAACGACATTTTAAAATAGCCTCCGTTTTGTAAATAGCAAAACCGCCAAACGCCGAAAATACAGCTACAAAATCGTCCCCATCGAAATACACTCTATGATTCACATCTTCCCACCACCAAGAATCTCCAATGATTTCCGGGCCGTAAGGATATTCTATACTTCGAAAAGCATACCGATCCCAGTAAAAAGGATCTGACATAGAATAAACTCCATTTGCACAAATTGCATCCCAATCTCTATCGTCATGAATAGATTGCACCATCTCATCAATCGGCCAAGGGCAAAGAAAATCAAAATCACTCATCACAAGGATTTTATATTCCTTTTGAAGATCAAGACTTTGAATCAAATCCAAAAGACGATTGCGAGCATTCGCTATATCTACAGTTCGCACCAAGGAAAGCTCTTCTAAGCATTCACTTTTAAAACATACTTTAGGATTTTCTACTGCCCAATTTTCAAGCATTTGCGCTGTACGATCTCTCGAATTATTCTCGTAAATCACGACGCGATAATCATCAAAGACCCCTCCCAGCCGCTCTACATTTTTTTTCATATTGGGGAGCGCATTTTCCACATCCCTACAAATGCCACAAATGAGAATCTTTTCTTTCCCGCAAAACGTACTGCACAAAACCAAAAAAATTAAAAACTTGACGTTCATAACAACCAGAGGATATAGAAATAAATTAAACTATATGTTAGCATTTCAATTTTCTTTACTTATCTTATCAGTCTTTCTTCTCATCTATCTTTTAATTACAATCGTTTGGCCGGAGAAATTTTAATGGATTGGCTGCAATTGGCCCTATTTTTAATCTCTGTTACTCTCCTTATCAAGCCATTTGGCATCTTCATTAGCCAAATACTCAATCCATCTGAAAAAACATTTCTCGATCCTCTATTAAAACCCATTGAGCTCCGCATCTATCAATGGGGAAAAATCCAACCGAATGTTGAGCAAAATTGGAAAGAATACCTTCTTTCTCTTTTGGGATTCAGCTTAATTTCTCTTGTTTTTATGATGATCATTCTCTCATTTCAATACTACCTTCCTTTAAATCCTCAAAAATTCACAGCGCCTTCTTGGCATCTCAATTTCAATACTTCCGTTTCTTTTACGACCAATACAAATTGGCAAAGTTATGGAGGAGAATCCACTCTCTCTTATTTCTCTCAAATGGCAGCTCTTGTGGTTCAAAATTTTGCATCTGCAGCTGTAGGACTTGCAACGGCGGCAACGCTCGTTCGAGGGATCGCTAGGCGAGAAGCCAGTACGATTGGGAATTTTTGGACAGACATCATTCGCATTACTCTCTATTTGCTTCTTCCTATTTCTATCGTAGCCGCTTCTATATTCATCGCAACCGGCGTGCCCCAAAATTTCAAACAATATGTGCAAGCCGAAACGTTAGAAGGGAAGATTCAAACCATTGCTCAAGGCCCCGTTGCTTCACAAGAAGCCATCAAGCTTCTTGGATCAAATGGCGGAGGATTTATGAATGCAAATTCATCCCACCCTTACGAAAATCCCGCTCCTTTTTCTAATTACCTACAAATGCTCCTCATTTTACTCATCCCTGCAGCACAAATATATTACTATGGAAAATCGATCGGCGATTCTAAGCACGGGTGGTGTGTTATTTTAGCTTTAGCGGGTCTTTTTATCATCGGAATTTGGAGCTGCTCTTCTTGTGAATTTACCGGCAACCCAGGGTTTAAAAACATAGGGTTGACTGAAAGTAATTGGGAAGGCAAAGAACAGAGATTCGGAATCTTTAACTCCGCGCTATTTGCCTGCACAACAACCGCGGTTTCTTGCGGCGCTGTGAATTGCATGCACGATTCTCTAACCCCGATAGGCGGACTCGTCCCCATGCTGAACATTCAGCTCAGCGAAGTCATTTTCGGAGGCATAGGAGCAGGCCTCTATAGCGTCATTATCTTCATCCTTCTTGCCATCTTCATTTCAGGACTCATCATCGGACGCACTCCCGAATACTTAGGCAAAAAAATCGAAACCTTTGACATGAAGATGATCATGTTCTCTATCCTTCCATATGTCCTTATTGTACACGGACTCACATCCGTTACCTGTTTTTCTAACT
>CAYVDU010000012.1:3447-14170 GCA_964450765.1 uncultured bacterium
GCTACAAGGACTAGGGAATGGGGGATCTCATGGGTTTAGCGAAATGCTCTACGCCTTCAGCTCGTGCTCTGCAAACAACGGAAGCGCTTTTGCTGGTCTTTCAACAAACACACCCATATACAATGTGACCCTTGGCATTGCTATGCTCCTTGGTCGATTTTTAATGATCGCCCCTGTCATTGCACTCGCGGGATCTTTTGCTCACAAAAAAATCCACCCCCAAAGCGCGGCATCATTTCCCATATCTAGCATCATTTTTATGTCCCTTCTCATTGGAGTGATTCTTCTTGTTGGAGCTCTTACTTTCGTTCCGGCTCTCACCATGGGGCCCATCATTGAACAATTTGACATGATCAAAGGGAAGCTTTTCTCATGAACACCTTTCTTGAATCGCTTAAAAAACTAAACCCTTATCTCTTACTCAACAATCCTGTCATGCTCATTACCGAAATCGGAGCCATCATCACAACCACGGAATGGCTCTTTTTTTCTCATGGCAATGCCAATTTTTACTCACAGGTATCGATCTGGCTTTGGTTGACAGTCATGTTCGCAAATTACGCAGAATCCGTTGCAGAAATGCGCAATCAACGCCAAGCAGATTCTCTCCGCAAAAAACGTGTTGATACAATGGCCAACGTCAAAAAAGAAGACGGAAAATTTCACCAAATCAGCTCGAAAGATCTAAAAAAGGGAGATATTGTACGTGTTAATGTGGGAGAGATCATTCCTGGCGATGGAGAAGTCATTGAAGGGTTAGGATCTGTTGATGAATCTTCTGTCACCGGAGAATCGGCTCCCGTCGTCCGCGCTGCAGGAACAGACCATAGCTCTGTAACCGGCGGCACTAAACTTCTTTCCGATCACATTATTGTCCAAATTTCTTCCGATGCAGGACAAGGATTTCTAGACCGAATGATCCACCTCATCGAAAGCGCTAAAAGAAAAAAGTCGGCCAATGAAATTGCTTTAACCATCTTGCTTTCGGGACTTACCTTTATTTTCCTTGTCGTTGTCGTAGCTCTTCAAATTTTCGGCAGATATTTCAATATCAATTTTTCTGTGACCATGCTCGTTGCTCTTCTTATCTGCTTAATTCCCACAACCATCGCAGGTCTTTTGGGAGCCATCGGGATTGCGGGCATCAACCGACTGATGAAAAAAAATGTCTTAGCAATGAGCGGCCAAGCAGTTGAGTCAGCAGGAGATATTGATGTTCTTCTCATCGACAAAACAGGAACAATCACAGTCGGGCAAAGACAAGCTGCCGCCATCACAGTCGCAGAAGGTGTGGCCTTAAAAGATTTTATACGGGCGATCTATTTCACCTCTGTTAAGGATGAAACCGATGAAGGAAGAAGCATCATTGAATTTTTAAAAACTCATCATGCCAATCTTATTCCTAAAGACGTTCCTGAATTAATTTTCACTCCGTTTTCTGCAGAAACAAGAATGAGCGGAGTCGATATTGGCTCTGAACATTTACGCAAAGGAGCCACTGATGCAGTACAAAAATTCACCAAAAAAACGCTTCCCTATCAAATAGCAACTCAGACGAAAGAATACTCCGAACAAGGAGGAACACCCCTCATCGTATGCAATGGAAATGAAATTCTCGGAGTGATTTTACTCAAAGACATTATCAAAAAAGGCCTCGCTAATCTGTTTCATAAGTTCCGCTCCATGGGAATCCGTACGGTCATGATCACGGGAGATAATCCAATCACGGCAGCAAGCATTGCAAAAGAGGCTGGCGTCGATGAATTTCTTGCCGAAATCTCTCCTGAGCATAAGCTTCTTACCGTCAAAAAATTTCAAGAAGAAGGACTGATGGTCGCTATGACAGGCGACGGAGTCAACGATGCTCCGGCTCTTGCTCATGCCGATGTAGGCATCGCCATGAATTCCGGGACTCAAGCTGCCAAAGAAGCCGGAAATATGATCGATCTCGATTCGCATCCGGATAAAATCTTTGAAATCATCGAGCTTGGTAAACAAATGCTGATGACAAGGGGAGCTCTAACCACATTTTCCGTTGCCAATGATCTTGCTAAATATTTTGCGATCATTCCAGCTATTTTGATTCCTTTTTTTCCTGCCATTCACGCTCTCAATCTCATGAATTTGCAAAATCCCCACAGCGCCGTCTTAAGCGCCGTTATTTTTAATGCTCTCACCATTCCTGCATTGATCCCGCTTGCGTTTAAAGGCGTAAAAATGATGACAACTAAAACTGAAATTATTTTACGAAGGAACCTAATTGTTTACGGCTTTGGAGGAATTATTCTTCCCTTCATTGGAATCAAACTCATCGATTTAGCGATCGTTAATTTAGGACTCATATGAATCATTTTGTCCACTCTCTGAAAATATCCACCATAATTCTCTCTATTTTCACACTACTATTAGGTGTTGTTTATCCTTGTTTCATGTGGGGGATAGGCCATCTTTTTTTTCACAAAGAGGCAGAAGGATCCATCCTCTATCATCCCAATGGGAAAGCACTTGGATCTCTTTTAATTGCACAATCCTTCGAAAACGATTCTTACTTCCACCCAAGACCTTCTTATACAGACTTTAATGCAGCAAATTCAGGAGGAAGTAATTTAGGCCCTACATCCAAAAAACTCATTGAAATTCTCCACGAAAAAGCAATCGAATACCGAACAAGAAATCATCTTTCCGAAGACACCCCTCTTCCCTCCGATGCCGTAACATCCTCCGCAAGCGGTCTCGACCCTCATATCAGCGTAGAAAATGCCAAACTTCAAGCACAAAGAGTCGCCATAGCGAGGAACCTCCCTATTGAAACCATCTATCAACTGATTGAAGATCATACAGAGGGAAAAGCTCTTGGAGTTTTCGGAGAAAAAAGACTCAACGTCCTTCTCTTAAATTTAGATCTTCTGAGTGAAAACTTGTAAGATTAAAAAAAAATATAATGACACAAAACATGAACGACTCTGCTGAATTTTCTCTTGTTTTTTGAGAAGAGGGCAAACTATACTCTCTTCTCCACTAAACTTGTGGGGCGTTAGCTCAGTTGGTAGAGCGCAACAATGGCATTGTTGAGGCCATCGGTTCGAATCCGATACGCTCCAAATCCCTTAAATTCCATGACCCTTTTAAATCCAGAACAAGAACGCGCAGTACAACATGTCGAAGGACCCCTTCTAGTTCTGGCTGGCGCAGGATCAGGAAAAACTAGGGTCGTCACTCATCGAATCGCTCATCTCATCGATATCGGAATCCCTCCAGAGCAAATCTTAGCTGTCACATTCACCAATAAAGCGGCAGAAGAGATGAAAGCGAGAATTCGATCGCTCAAAAATGTCAATGTGATCGCTTGCACATTCCATAGTCTTGGTGCCAAAATTTTAAGAGAATCGATTCATCATCTCGGCTATAAAAACACTTTTTCCATCTATGATGAAGACGATAGCGGAAAACTTCTCAAAACATGTCTCGAAGAACTTCAATACCCAATAGAAAAATCATTTTTTAAAGAAACAAAAGAAGAAATCTCTTCTCTAAAAAACGATTTAATAACTCCCAATGAAGTGAGAAACAACTCTCAATTGCAAGCTATTTACGCCCTTTATCAGAAAAAGCTAAAAAGCTGCGATGCTCTTGATTTTGACGATCTTCTCTTTCTCACAGTCACTCTTTTTAAAGAACATCCCACCATTTTAATAGAATATCAAAATCGGTGGCGCTTTGTTTTAATTGATGAATACCAAGATACCAACCTTTCTCAGTACACGATCACAAAGATGCTCGTTCATAAGCATCAAAATCTCTTTGCGGTAGGAGATCCGGATCAATCCATCTATTCTTGGAGGGGAGCAAAATACCAGAATATTTTAAATTTTGAATTTGATTTTCAAAATGCAACCATCATCACTCTCAACCAAAACTACAGAAGCACAAATCTTATTTTACAAGCAGCGAATGCTCTCATTTCCCACAACCACAAAAGATATCAAAAAGAACTATGGAGTTCTCTTGGAGAAGGCAACAAAATTGGAGTTTGCCTTGCCTTGAATGAAAGAAGAGAAGCGGAATTCATTGTCAGCCGCATCCTACAGCACGCTCAAGAGAGGCACTCTCTCAATGACATGGCTATTTTCTACAGAACCAATGCACAGTCTCGCACTTTTGAAGATGCTCTTCTCTCAAGAAGAATCAATTACACCATTATTGGAGGCATTTCTTTCTACGAAAGACAAGAGATCAAAGACATCCTAGCATATCTCAAGATGGTTCTATCCAACGCTGATTTAATCGCTTTTCTTCGTACAATTAACACGCCAAAAAGGGGACTAGGGGCTGCTACACTCGACAAAATCGTGAAAGCGGCAGCGCAGGAAGACATCCCGATTCTAATTTTTTGTGAAAAACTCCTAGAAAACCCTTCTTTAAATCTCAAACTAAGCCCGAAGCAAAAAGAAGCCTTAAGAAGTTACCTTCAGCTCATCCATACTCTCCGCAATCTACAAAACCACGCTACTCTTTCTGAACTCATGAGAGAAACCATCACAAGATCAAATTATCTCGCCTACCTAGCAGAAGACCCAGAAACAGCACAAGACAGAAAAGAAAACGTCGATGAGCTTCTCAGCAAAGCCGCTGAATGGGAAGAAGAGAATACCGAAGGATCTCTTCCTTTATTTCTTGAAGAGCTCTCGCTTCGAATTCCAACACCGGAAACTGCCGATGCGCCCAAAATTAAAATGATGACCCTTCACAACAGCAAAGGTCTTGAATTTGATATCGTCTTTTTAGTAGGTCTTGAGGAAGATTTACTTCCTCACATTAATTCTAAAGATGATCCGGAAAAATTCGAAGAAGAAAGAAGACTCTGCTATGTTGGGATGACAAGAGCCAGAAAGCAACTCTACATTTCATCAGCCCGCTATCGCTACACATGGGGAGTCGAGCGCTTTATGAAAACATCCCCCTTCTTTTTCGAGATCCCAAGCAAATACACCCGAATTCTCCAAAAAGACTTTTAACCTGAAGCTTCGCTAGAAATAACTCTATTTCCGAGAAAAGAACCATGATTGAAGTGTAAATGGGAATGTAACAGCTCCTAAACCAAATGCACCAAATCCCCCTTCCATCAGGTGAGCTCCTAAAGCAGTGTGCGAAAGGACAATACCAGAGCCCCCGACAAGAACCCCCGCAGCCATAAGAACAATCGAGCCAACGAGAAGAATAGCAGGCAACGCACTTTTTTGAATCTTTGTGTCCGTGGGAGATGTTTGCTTTTTTGAACAATTAGTAGCGTTACGATTCCGATATGTAATAACTGATGACACTAGTGGCCACGCCATAAAAACCCTTTATTAATTTGTTTATACCTTAATTATAACAATATTAAATTTTATTTTAAACAGAAATAAACTGACATTAAAGGTAGCGTTCTTAACACACAGAAAGTCACTCATAACCAGCAACCTAGAACATAAATCACATCTCAATGACTTACAACATCTTATGGAGATATGCCACTCTCTTTCATCCCTAATGCTTTTCATAGACAACAGAGCTGGACAGCAGTCGATCAAATGCCCTTAACGCCTTATTCACAGAAATAAACTTCTTCCAATGCACGTCCCTGAGGCGAAATCCCCGAATATTCGGAATCCAGCAGCTTGGAGCCACTACTTCATTTTTATAAAATCCTGGCGCCCAAAGATTTGCAAGAGTTTTTCTTCTACAAAACGTGAGTGTAGGAATTTTGAGCGCCGATGCGAGATGTCCTAATCCAGAGTCATTTCCAATCAAATATCCTGATTCATAAATGTAACGAGACAAAGAATCTAGCGACCCAAAAATCTCCACATCAAAACCTAAATCAACAACATCTTGCCAGCCCTCTTTCTCTCCGGGCAAAAACACCACATGAAAGCCTCGTTCCTTCAAATGTAAAGCGAGCTTTACATACTTATCTTTAGGCCAATTCTTTCCTTCTCGAGAACTTGTAGGATGAATCAAAACCCGTTTTTCATGCTTGCGATACATGAGTCCATCCGGAGGGATAAACCCATTATTCCGAGTGCATTTTGGCAAGTGTAAAATCTTTTCAGACAGAAGCATCAAATTATCAGAAACCGACAAACTAGGATCCGTCAAACAATCTGCATAATACGGTTCGTTGACAATATTTTTTGAAGGATACATATAAATCACCTTCAAACGCTCCGGAAACTTTTTCTTTCCCTCACGAATCAGAGCCTGGACAAACATGTCCGTATCGTTATTAGCCACAAAGAAATAATCATACATCGACAAAATACGAGGTAAGTCAGCCAAGGAAGGGTAAGACATAATTCGAAGATGAGGAAACCACCCCTGTAACGGTTGCAGTGCATTTTGATAGGTATCGACACTCCACCCATTCAAGTGCAAATTATTGGGCAAAACCAACCAAGCAATTCCATCTCCTAAACCATTATGCAAAAAAACAGCAGCTTTCAATCTCATAAAACAACACCAATCATATAAATGATTATTAACAGAGTATTGTTTTTATGCTATTTAAAAAAAAGCCATGCAAGCGAAGCCAAAACAAGCTCTTTCCCAAGAAAAACGACTCGTCATGACCTTCCAAATGCAAAAGGCGCTCCATCTGCTTCAAATGTCTCAAATGGAACTCAAAGCTTTTATTCAAGAAGAGCTAGAAAAAAATCCGCTTCTAGAAGAACAAGAAACATCTTCGCAAAGCAATACTTTTGAAGAGATTCCGCACCAAGAGTCCTCTTACGCAAAAATCCTTCGTCAAATCAAAGAAAACTTTTCTTGCAAATCGGATCAATATATAGGAAGCATCCTCTTAGAATATCTCGATGAAAAAGGATTTCTCTCCACGCCTCTTGAGGAAATTCAAAATACACATCTTATACCCATAGAAAAACTTCGTTCTGTATTAAGCATTCTGCAAACGTTCCACCCTCCGGAAATCTTTGCCAAAAATCTTCAAGAAAGCCTTCTTCTGCAATTAAAAGAACAAGGAAACACGAATACCGCTGCTTTTCATATCGCCGAACATTTTTTTACAGACCTCATCCACGGCCGCTATAAAAAAATCCAAAAAGAAACAAAAATCGACCATTTTAAAGAAGCCATCGACACTCTTTCTAAGTTACGCCTTCGTCCCATAGACAACTCTCTTTATGAAATTGCACCCCATATCGTAGAAGATTTTACAATCACTGAAGAAGATCATCATTGGGATTGCTCTCTTAACGAGTCCTTCCTTCCTCAAATTGCCATCCGCACTCAATATGAGACGTTACAATTGACATCTCCTGAAGAAAAAGAAACACTGCACCACTGGGTTGAATCAGCAAAATGGCTGCTCCGTTCTTTAAAGAAACGACGTCAACTTCTCATGAAAATCGTTTTATATAGCTTGAAACATCAAATTGAATACATCCTTGGAGATGGCCATTTAAAACCTCTTTCACTTCAAGAAGCTGCCCGACATCTCAATGTCCATGAATCTACAGTCTCTAGAGCTATTTCTCATAAATACGTCAAAACACCGAGAGGGCTTCTTTCGATTCGATCTTTATTCACCATTGCATCATCTACAAAACATGCCAAACACATCCTTGCAGAGATCATCGCTCAAGAAAAAAAAACCAAACCCTTCACAGATCTGGATCTCGCTTTAGAACTTAAAAAAAGAGGCATTGAAATCTCTCGAAGAACTGTGACTAAATACCGTAAAGAACTCAAAATCCAGGCTACGTCCCTCAGAAACCTATGATCACAGGGAGAGAACCGCAGAAGGGGAGAGGAAGGAGAGTTGTGTTGTTTACAGGCGAAAAAATCAGCGCAGAATGAAAAAGAAAAGCGAGAGAAGCGGAGAAAAGAAGAAAATGAAATGATACCGAAACCAATTCTTCAACATCATCAAATTTCCATCATACTTTCCAAGTCACAGATTTTGTTTAAATTTTCTTTTTTATTCTTTTTTTCTGCGCTTCTGCAATTCTCTTTTTTATTCTGCGCTGATCTTTCTGCCTGTAAACAACAAAACTCCCATTCTACTCTTCTGCGATTCCCTTGCCTTTAAACGCCAGGATAGACCATGTTCCCTTCAGCAGCCCTCTCCAACACCCTTAAAGGAGACCGATCAGGAAATAAAAGCGCTTTTTGAGGAACAAACAACGTCTGCTCCAGCGCATATTGCCCGGACAGCGCAGCATGAGAGACCTGATCTGTAAAAACAGCCCAGCAAGAGTGCGGAGGAAACTCCCAATACTGTTTAAAACAATTCTTCTGAAAGTCTTCATTCTCTTTCAAAAAGTTATGCATCTTCAACATGAAATGATCGTAAGGAGATCGAATCTGCTTCAACAATCCTATCTGTTTTAGAAAAGATCTCACTTGCAGTATGGATCTCTCAAGGAACGAATGATCCACACGCTTTGGGAATAAAACACCTCTAGATCCTCCATACATCTGAACTAATTCCTCAAATGGATGCGAGGTCATCCAATTGCGGGATTCTTTTGGATTAATATTAATAAAGAAACGCAAAATACGAGAACCGTGCATAGGTCGAGTTGGAAATGAATCTACATGCAAAAGATCGTTTCTTGCTCGAATACGCAATTTTCTTCCTTTTTCTTGAAATGGACGAAAACTTGCATAATCCAATTTCCAATACGGTGCATACGCCGGCAAAAGAGTTTTTAAAAAGATTGAAGTACGCTCTGAAAAATTTTTTAAAGCAGCGTGCATTTGTCTTTTTTCCTCTAACTTCTCTGTATCATGATTTGTCACTTTATCTAACTGCGGCTTATAGGCAATATTTTTACGATTTGAAGAAGCTCCCTGTTTTTGATCGAGTAAAAAATTGATCTCTTCTTCAGGAAAAGCAAAAGGAATTTCAGGAAAAAAAAGAATATTTCCTTTTTCTAATTCCTCAGAATATTTTGTAGGTTCCTTCTTCTCTAGATCTTTAGACTCTATCACTATTTTTTTTGTCATACGCACCTTTTAGATACACGGAGGATAATAATTTCCAGCGCAAACTGGAATCACATATTGTTTGAATTTGAGCTCCCTTTGCAAGAGATTCAATTTCATGATCGGTCAAGCGAAGTAAAAAAGAACGAATCTTTTTTTCTGAATCCATCCATCTTCTTAAATGCTCACTTGCCTTACGGAGTATCCAATGTCCTTGAATTAAACGATAGCATCCTAAAGAAACCCAAATAATCGCTCCAAAAAAAGCTCTCATATCGATGGTTCCTAATAAACAAAATACGACAAAAGGCCACACTTCAATCGGTCTTTCAACAATAGGACCCATGACACGCCTGTATTTGCTTTCCGATGTCATGTACGCAAAAAACTCTTCAAAACGGCTCTTTGGGAAAGCAGATCTTGCCGCATGAACCGATTCATGCGCTAAAATTTCTTCTCTAGAATAGATTTTCAAAAAAGAACCCTTCTTCAGAGCCTTCCTCAACTGAACTGCAACAATTCGTCCATTTTCAATCCAACTTGCAGCACCTTGCCAAGGAGCAAGCGAACGATTCGAATAAAAAGCAGGAAGCAGGTAGGGAGAAAAATCAAAGAATTCTCTTAGAAAAGAGCGAACCCAATCCCAATGCGATTCGGGAATCACAGGATCTTTTAAAGAAATAAATGCCTGTTCAGTGATGGAAACTCGTAAAAGAAACTCCTCTTCCGTTTCCCTAGGCCCCGGGAAAAATCCTCGTAGATTCAACGCCTGCAAATCTTCTTCTGTCATTAGACCTCTTTCGAAACTTAGCTTCGTCGCGTTTGGGGATTATTTTAGCCGATTTTCGATTTTTTTTGCGGGGGGTTGTATCAATATTCGTATACTACCCCCGCAAAAAAAATCGAAAAGTCGACTCAAAAGAACTCCAAACGCGACAGAAGCCAAGTCTCGAAAGAGGTCTATTAGACCCTAAATCGGCAATGCGCTTCTTGACAAGCGAAGCAATTCCAAAAACACAAAAACACCCATCATCACAAAAGCACCGTATATCACCCAAGAGAAAGAAACACCGAAAATAAGCCCAAAAAGGACCACAAACTGCAAAGCGGTCGTTACTTTCCCCCAACGAATAGACTGTATCACAACCCTATGCCAACGTCCCATAAGAGTCATCCAAAGACCATAAAGACAAAGACAGATATCTCTGGATAACATCGAAATCGCTTGCCAAAAGACTAAACGCCCCTCTGAAAACAAAATAGATAGGGCAAAATAGACAAAGAACTTATCAGTCACTGGATCCAACACAGCTCCAAACCGGCTGACAGACTGACTCCGTCTTGCCAAATACCCGTCAATGCTATCGGTCACCATTGCCAAAACAACAGCCGCAAAACGAAGATAAGGGCTATCCAGCATAAAAACAAAAGCAAGAGGAATCCGAATAAAAGACAAACTATTCGATACAGTGAACATTAAAACTAAAACAACTCCATTAGAGCAATCTTGATGAATTTCTTAAGGAAAACACCCTCCCCAATCCTCATCCAAAATGGCCTTATCCATGAAAAACGCCATCCCTTATATCAAATCAGACGGATTATCAGCATCATCGGAATAAATAGGCTCGGAGCATCAAGCGTCAAAAAATTATTTTAAAACTAATAATACTATGCCACTTACGATCGTTGATTTTTGACAGCTTTCACGCAGCTGCAATTGAATGTTATTTTTCAT
>CAYVDU010000013.1:0-2633 GCA_964450765.1 uncultured bacterium
ATCGTATCTAAAGCAAGATCATCCGTTGTAAAGCCGTGGACAAACCCTGTTCTAGGGCTTTGTCTTTTTCGAGCCGCAGAAACGGCTAAATCAATAGAGCGAACGGTCTTTTTTAAAACAGAGTCTAACTGCATCATGGCAGAGTATTGTAGAGGAAAAATCAATTATTGAGATACAGTAAAGCCTATGCTCAATATCCTTGCTCAAGTTTTAAATACTGATCCAGAAACCATCCCCACTTCTACCCCGACTCCGGATATAGGAGCTGCCTTTGTAAAAATGCTTCTTACATTCGGGGCCTTGATTGCCCTTTTATTCTTCACTTATTGGATGGTCCGAAAACTGATCCAATTCAGGCTCCAAAAAGGGGTTGGCATCCCCTCGATTCAAGTCTTAGAAAAGAAAATGATCAGCGCAAAAACCATGCTTTATCTAGTGCAAGTTGACGACAAAAAAATTCTTCTTGCAGAGTCTCACCTAGAGATCAAGCGCCTCGAAAGTTTAACTGCCGAACCGCCATCGACAGAAGCGTCGTAGAAAGTCAATAAATCGTCATAGGTTAAGTCTTTTTTTTCTTGTTCTTTAAAATCATAAAGAAGCTTCCCATGACGCATCACAACCAATCGATTGCCATAGCGAAGTGCATCATCAAGATCGTGCGTTGTCATCACCGTTGGAATGGCTCTTTGTTTTGTAATGATTGCTGTAAGCTGCATCAATTTCACAGCCATTGCCGGATCAAGTGCACTCGTATGCTCATCGAGTAAAAGAAGTGATGGAGTTTCATAAAGACTCATCGCAAAAGCAAGAGTCTGCCGCTCTCCTCCTGAAAGAGAAGAAACACTCTCGTCGAGCAGTCCAGCAAGTTTATTGCTATAAAAAGCTAAGTATTTGCCTATTTGCTCACGTTCTTTTTTTACCGAAATTGAAAAAGATACTTTCCTTTTACGATGAATTGCGATCAGACAATTTTCTAAAACCGTAAGCTGAGAAAAAGTAGACAAGTTCAAATCTTGTGTCAACGTGACAATCGATTCAGCTCTCTGATTTAACGATTGAGCGGCTAAGTCTTCTCCAAAAAAAGTCATCATGCCGGACGTAGGAATACAGAGCCCATTAATCACTCGAATTAAAGAACTTTTTCCCGAGCCATTGCTACCCAGCAAAATCACAAAATCGCCAAGAGAAATATCGAGTGAAACATCATCTAAAATAGGAGCTTCTTTGCCAGGAAGAGTCAACGTTATTTTTTGTAAAGAAAGAAGACTGTTCATACAGAAACCTGCTGGGTTAATTTTTCTTTGGTCATCCCCAAAAATACAATTAAACAAACACCCATCATCAATCGAAGATAGATTGGATCAAAACCTAAAAAGAGCAACAACTGTACTATGAAAAAATAAATAACTATAGCCACAGAACAACAAAGAAGACGTAATAAAAAAGAAAAATAGGGCCTTTGAAATAACCGATGATAGATCTGCCGCCCAATGATCACAATTCCAAGAGCCGTTAAAATGACCCCAGTTCCCATACCAATATCGGCATAGCCATTAAGCTGAGCTGTGAGAGCCCCTGAATAACCAACAAGACCGTTACTGAGCGCAAGACCTAACGTTCGATATCCATTTGCATTTTTTCCTAAAAGAAAAAGTAGCGTCGGATTATTTCCAAAAGCATGAAGCATGAGACCTACCCGACTTGCTAATAGCGCAGCCACACTCAAAATCAAAGGAATACTAAGAAAACTCAGAGACATCCATTTTGAATACGAAGAAAAAATGGAAAGACGATCAAAGAGAGAAAGGTTTGGTCTTCCCATGATTTTCAAAGTCAAGGTATTGAGAATAAAAACGAGCAAAATACCAGCAATAAGAGGATTCAAGCTTAACCGAACCTGCAAAACACTTACTGTCATTCCAGCAATACTACCGCCGAGAATTGAAAAAAGAATCGCAATGGATGGGCTCATTCCAAAGCCGACAGCTACAGCAAAAAGTGCAGCACCTAAAACAAAAGAACCATCTGTTGTCAAATCAGCAATACGGAGCACACCATAGCTAATGTATATTCCTAGTGCTAAAGGGAGAAAAACACAGGCTTGTTCAATAATACTTAGCAACATTTAATGCCCCACAAAATAAAGTTGGATACCAGCATTTTCCGCTCTTTCACTCAGTATTTCTAAATCCACCCCCTGCCTTTCACAGGCCTTTGGATTCACAAACAAAGGAAATGGCCCGTGCATTGTTTGAGGGGCAATATTTTGAGGAGATTCCCCTTCCAAAATCGCTTTAGCAATGAGGGCTCCTTGACGTCCAATACTTGATTCCTTAACGCCGATAGCAAACGCGGCCCCCTGGATCACCGATCCTTCATCAGACGTCATCACAGGAATATGAAGTATTTGAGCTTGCTGAACAACTGTCTGAATAGCGCTGACAATCAGATGATCTTTGAGAACAAAAATCGCCTGACTATCAAAAGCAATCGCCCGACTGACTGAATACAGCTCGGCCATACTTTGAACCATGAGCAACTGAACTTCGATTCCCAAATCACGAGCTGCTTGAGAAACAATGGGAACCTCTTTTGCTACTTTTTCTGAAGCGCTGTAAAGCAGCGTCATTTTC
>CAYVDU010000013.1:2643-13909 GCA_964450765.1 uncultured bacterium
ATGAGGAAATGTGGTGTGTAAAAAAGAGATCGAATCAACAGCGCTAAGTTCATCGCTGAGAGATGTTGCTTGAATCTTTTGATTTTCTTGTAAAAGAGCTGAGTCTGCTGCTAAACAAATGATTTTATGATCTGATGCAAGACGCAAAGTCATTTGCGATGCTGTTGTCCCAATGGGAATGAGAAGATCACACTGCTCACGCTTTAACTGTTCAATAATCGCTCGTTGAATATTGGCATCTCCTTGTGCATTTTTGACTTTAAGAACGACCGGCTTACCCATTTTTCCTTCAAGCTCTTCTTTTAATCCCGAAACAATTTGATAAAGAGCTTCGTGTTCCATTGGAAGAATCACTCCAACAACACACTCATTTTTCGACTGTTTTTCAAAAAGCATAAAAAACAGCCAAAAAAAAGAAAAAAGCAAACAAAACGCAACAATGATTTTCTTCATAATAACTTCCTTAAAAACTGCTCCATTTTCGGATCAATCCGTTTAAGAGCATTTGAACCACGAGTAATTTGGCCAATACTTACGTTGTATTGTTTCGCCATTTCTCGTTGCGGTATATCCCCCTCCAACAATCCTTTGATGATCATACATCGAGAAGAGAAAAGATTTTTTTCTTCCATTGTCATAAACAAATCAAAAAATTCTTCAAATTCACTTGCCGTCTTCAACTTAAGACACAATGCAATAAAGAAACGCCATCCATCATCGTCTTTCATGAGAATCCTTGTGTAAATTTGTAATATTACGCCATTACAAAAATACAAACAAGAACGGATTACATCTTGCTGAATATTAGATGTTTATAAATTTGCATGAAAATCACGAAGATAAGGAAGACAGTCGTTTAAATTTCAGAAACGCACCGCGCATTGTTTATCTTCAATACTATAGTCGATTGAATTTAAAATTACACATTTTGGCTGGCGCGAAATAAGATTCCTGAAAAGAAATTCTGGAACCAGTGCTTATCGAAAAAATCACAACTCAGTACCGTCATGAATTCGATGATGCATTTTTTGCAAGAAGGGCTCCAAAAAATCCCGCTCTTCCTTGCTCAATAAATCAATAAAAAGAACCCCGTTAATGTGATCGTTTTCATGAAGAAAAACTTTCGCATTCCATCCTGAAAGATGTTTCTTGATCTTTTGACCCTCTAAATTGAGATATTCAACCACAATCTCTTCAGGACGCTCCACATCTCCATGAATCGCAGGAATGGACAAACACCCCTCTTGAGCCTTCCAAGTCTTATCTTTTGTCTCCAATAAAACAGGATTAATAAAGACTTCCACTTTTCCTAAGCCACCTCGTCCATCTTCTGATTCCAAAATCTCTCGAGTCACAAAAAGACGAATCGAATGATGTACTTGAGGAGCCGCTAAACCAACGCCATCACATGCATCCATCGTCTCAATCATCTCTTCAACAAGTTTTCGAATACTTGAAGAAATTTCAGTGATTGGATCTGCTTTGCGTCTTAAAATAGGATCTCCATAATACGCTAAAGGCAAAAGTCTTGGCTGAGAAACAGTCATCAAATTTGGCGCATGGCCTTCTGCTAAATGGCCGCTTCGATACAACCAACGCCCCTTGAACTTTTCAAAATAACTTTTTTCTGTGAATGTAACGTCTTGCTTATTTTGTGTGATTTTCGCAACAAAAACAACAACGGCAATCGAAGAATCTTCATGGGCTGAAAGCACATCCACGCCGAGAAACCGAGAGCTTAAAGAAAATTCAGAGATCTGCTGCGCCCATTTCTTCCGATCGTCTTGATATTGAGGACTTCCCGGATGGGTAGTTTGGATAATATAGTTCGAAAGATTCAGTGCGTACGCAGCATAGCGCGAACGCATCAATTCCACTGCGGTTTGAGGAATCTTTCCTTCATGAAACGGCTTACAACATTTTTCATAAAAAACCCCGCTTCCACAAAGACACTCTTTATTTGACTTTTCCATCTCTACCACTCTCTTCTTTGAAAAATCTCTGATACGATAAAAAATTCTCTCTGAGTGCGGATCTTTCTTACAAGCTGTTTCACAGAGATATTTTTTATATCATTCTTATCTTGAGGCAATTGAACCGTCTCTTGTTTTTTTTCTTTACTCTCTGTCATCTCCCTTCGCAATAGCCTCTCGCATTAAAGTGTCTGCTTTTACATTCTGATACTTTTGATAATCCAAAACTCCTAAATGACCCTTCATTAATGCAGTTGCAATCGCTTGAGGCACTTGAGCTTCGCACTCTTTTAATTTTGCTTCATTTTCTTCTTTCAAAGCTACAGCCATCGCTCGCCTTTTTTCGGCCGTGGCGCGGGCAACGCGCATATCGGACTCTGCTTGATCTACTTTCAATTGGGCTCCAATATTAGCTCCAATCGTTAAATCGGAAATATCAATCGAAATAATTTCAAATGCTGTCTGAGCATCTAATCCTTTACTTAAGACAAGCTCTGAGATTTTATGAGGAGCCGCCAAAACTTCCTGATGATCCTGAGAAGCTCCGATCGCACTCACGATTCCTTCACCAACTCTCGCAATCACAGTTTCTTCAGTAGCGCCTCCCACTAACTGCCGAATATTCGTACGCACAGTCACTCTCGCACGAACTTTCAGTTCCACACCATTTTTAGCCACTGCCGAAATACACTGTCCTTTATCAGGACAGTCAATCACCTTAGGATGAACAGACGTTTTCACAGCATCAAACAGCTCTCTTCCGGCCAAATCAATTGCAGTTGCTTGCCTCCAATCTAAAGAGATATTCGCCTTGTCTGCAGCAATCATCGCGCGAACCACCTCGTGGACATGGCCTCCTGCCATAAAGTGCGTCTCTAAATCATTGACGGAAATATGTTTCAAGCCGGCTTTGAAAAGATTAATTCGAGCCATAACAATCAGACGGGGAGGGATTTTTCTTAAACTCATACCAATAATATTCGAAAGAGAGATAGGAGTTCCGGAGACCACAGCCTGAAACCACAGACTAATATAACGCCACAAAGTCAAACAACTCACTCCCAAAACCAAAGCAATAAAGCCAATCAATACTTCAAACATCTTTCCTCCTTTTGTCCACCTCTACAGGCGCTTACGACTAGATGACCTCCATCGCCACCGTCAACCACAACCTCAGACTTATTCTCAATAAATCCACTTCTAGAAACAGCTTGCAGCACAGCCCCTTCAACGATTACACGTCCAGACGGCCTTAAATCTGTCGCTGCCATTCCCCTTTTTCCAATAAATTCCGAATTAAAAAAGGAGGCTTTAAAACCTTCTTGATCTGACTTTAAACAAAGAGTTCCCTTTTTTGCGGAATGTCGAATGATCAAAAGAGCTAAACGAACCACGCCCCAAGCAACTCCACTTAAAACACAACAATAACCAAAGAAAAGCCAAGAGCTGCCTTGATTCTGCATATGAAAGACAAAAAGACTGGCCGAAAGAAGAAGAGCTCCTCCGATAATCATGATCATGCCAGGGAGAAAAAATTCTAAAAAAACAAGAAGAAGGCCAAAAAAAGCTAAAATCCAAGCGAAAAACATGGGCAAAGTATAAGAATTTAAATGGATTTATGCAATAGAGCTGTTGAAAGGGCCATTCCCTCTATGAATTCCTCGGGGGAATTTTGATGGTTTTCGAGAGAATTTACACGAGAAAACAAATCGAGAATGTCTCTAAAAGAGGAATGAGCAACAACCCTGCTGCCCATCCACTCATTGAATAAACTTCTCGCCGAAAAGGACTACAAAAAAGAACCACTTAAGCAGCCTTTTTGCCCTTAGACTCTGAATGCATGAAATGAAGGTAATACTGATACGCAGTACCAGCCATCAATCCCACAAAAGCAAAGTAAATAAAAGGGATAAAGAGAGCGATCAAAATCTTAACACACTCAGATCCAATCATCATCACCTTATTACCAGCAGAAAAAGAATACATCTTCTTGATCATCGGATCTACTCCCTTAGACCAGAACAATCCTACAACCGCTCCAATCACCAAAAACAACGCAGACCAACCCCAAGATCCCCAAAACAAATCCAACCAAGAAGAAAAAGCTCCTGCCACAATAGCCACCGCCGTTAACACCTCAACCACGTACTTACGGGTAAAGTTTTCTACTAAAGGAAGATTTTCTTTCAAATTAAAACGCTTCATCGCAACACCAACAATTAAACAACCTGTTAATATCAATTAATAACAATCTGACTTTATTTTCAATAAAAATAAAATAAACACACACAAACTACTAGCATTAAAACTCTTTAAAAAACCACACGAGGGAAATGATTCAAAAATCGGCTCCTGCGATATAAAATTGACTAAAATGCCAAATAACGATAAAAGATCCAGGCGAACGGCGAAACGCTTTTACCGAAAAAAATGAAAGAGGGAATTGCAAAACTCGCTTTGAGCGCAAATTTTGATCATTTTTTCGTTGGTTCAATTTTTTGCAAAGAGACATAACCTTGTGGCCTTAGGCTCTTTGCAAAAAATTGAATCCAACGGAAAAAGGGCAAATTTGGCGCCAAATGGAGTTTTGCAACTCTCTCGAAAGTTATTTTTCATATTTGGTATTATTACTAGATTTGTTATACAAAAAATTTAAAACAAAAACAAACCCAATTAACGCACGTTAACACAATGAATATCAAAAGTGAAAGACTCAAAAAACTAGAAACAGAACTCGAAGATTTAGAACAATGGATGAGCCTAGGTCTTGTTCCCAAAAAGGACATAGACAAACATAGAGAAGAAATCAAAGCTCTTCACCAAAAAATCGGAGAAGAGAAAGAGCGCTTGAGATTCATGAAAGAAAATGGTGAATTGGAGGAGTACGTAACTCCAAAAAAATCCTCTGCAAGACAAGCTTACGCAGAGCCCCATACGCTTCCGGACCTAGAAATAGGAGACCATCTGACCGATGCAGGCCTTGATATGGAAACAGAAGCTTACGACATGGAAACTACATCCGAGGAAGATGCTGAGACCGGAACATCCATCACTGAAGAAGAAGGAGCTTCCCCTGAGGAAGAAGAAGACGACGAAGATCCCTTTTCCGATCGCAATCGATGGAAACGCGGGATTCTTGAAGATCCTGATGCTGACAACTGGTGAAAGAACAAGTCTCTCTTTACTTCCACGTCCCCTTTTGTACAAAGAAATGTCCCTATTGTCATTTCTATGTGATCCCAAATCAGCAAAACTTTCATGAACTTCTTGAACAAGGTTTTGCAAGAGAATGGGACAATTACATTCCTATTCTCAAAGAAAAGATCATCACCTCCATCTACTTTGGAGGTGGAACCCCTACGCTTTTTGCTCCGGCCGGCATAAAAAATATCTTAAAAAGAATTTCAGAAAGCCAAATAGAGCTCACAGATTCTTGCGAAATCACAATAGAAGCAAATCCCGAAGAACTGGAAATCTCTTTACTGAATCAACTCCTTGAAATGGGAATCAATCGCCTCAGCCTGGGTGTCCAATCTCTGGACGATCGCTCTTTAGAAACTCTAGAGAGAACCCACTCTGCAAAAAAAGCGGAACTCGCCATTCTCAACGCAGAACTCGCAGGATTTAAAAACATCAGCATCGACCTTATGTATGACATTCCCAATCAGACGCAAGCAAGCTGGAATCACACATTATCTCGAATTCGATCTTTACCCATTCAACACCTATCTCTTTACAACCTCACCATCGAACCGCACACGTCCTTTTTCAAAAGAAGAAAAGAGCTGACTCTTCCCGAGCCGCACATGAGTATTCAATATCTCTTCTCTCTCATCCAAACAATGAAAGACATGAAATGGAAACGGTATGAAATTTCTGCCTTTTGCAAAGAAGGCTATGCATCCAACCACAATCTAGGATATTGGACATATCGCCCGTTTTTAGGATTTGGTCCCTCTGCATTTAGTTTTTGGAACAGCGAAAGATTCCAAAACGTTGCAAACATCCAAAGATACGCAAAAGCTCTGAAAGACAAACAATCCCCCATCCATTTTCAAGAAACACTGCCATATCCACAAAACATCAAGGAAGAGCTCGCTGTTCGACTCCGATTATTAGACGGTGTCGATATCGATTCAATCTTTTCTCCTCGGGAAAAAATGCTTCCTCAGGAAACTCTCTTGGCCGTGGATCAATTAATGCAACAAGGTTTTTTATACAAAAAAGGATCGCATCTTTTTCTCTCGGAAAAAGGTCTCCTCTTTTACGATACCGTTGCCTCCGAAATCATTTAACACTGTTTTTTATCTTTATTTTTCGTAAGATAAAATTCCTATCTCGTTTCAGTTGAAAGACAAAAAGAGCTCCTCTTTTTTTTACTGGACGCGAAAGCAGAAACTACAATATACAGTGTATTAAACGCGACAATCTCTACCACCTGTAGTAGAGACAGGCGCATCCCCCAACACCTGGAAGAGTGGAATTTTATGAAAAAAAACAGCGAAACAACAGCATCTTTTCTAGAAGAATTAAACCTTAAAACAAGCCGAAAAAAAGAAACTTCTCAAGAAACACAATATACAGTGGTTAAACGCAACGGAACTTTGGTCCCCTTTAGTAGAAGCAGAATTTTAAAAGCCATCGAATTAGCGTTTCGCGACACTAAAAAAACACCACTTCCAGAATCTTTAGATTCAGATCTTCAAAAAACAATCGAACAAATCACTGATCTTGTTGTTAAACAAGTACTCCATTTAGCTGCAAAAGGAGCCTCTTTAACTGTAGAAGGAATTCTCATGAAAAACAATCATCATGATGTCGCTCGCGATTACATTATTTATCGAGATCATCGCAAAGCCAAAAGAGAAAATATACAACAGCTAAGAATCTATCGCAGCGACAAAACAACATCCACACGCTTTAATCCAATGAAAATTGCCTCTTCGATTGAAAAAGCATTTCGAAGAGCCAGAAATCTTGACGGACAGATGCCCGATGACGTCATTTCTATTGTCAACATTCTCGCACAAAAAATCGTCAAAGAAATGACAGACCTATCGAACAAAGGAGATCTTCTCTATATCGAAATGGTCGAAGACCGCATCGAAAGAGAACTCATGAGTGAGAAAATCTTCGATGTTGCAAAGCAATACATCCTCTATAGAGCTGAAAAAAACAAATCACTTCTCACATCCCATCCAATCCCCTCCGACGAAACGCTCCAAATACGTCAATTTGAAGTATCCACCATTGATCAAAGCAAAATGATCATCACTGAAAACATGCTGCGGAGCAAGCTAAGTTTTGCCTGCCGAGGACTAGAAAATCTAGTGTCCATTGAAGAGATTTTAGAAACGGCATTCACTCAGTATTATACAGGAATCAAAGAACATGAGGTCGATCTAGCCAATATTTTTTCCGCTAAATCAAAAATCGAAAAAGATCCCGCATATTCTCAGGTGGCTTCTCGTTTACTTCTCGATGTAATTTATAGAGAAACTCTGGGAAGACCTGCATCAGATCCCGCTTTGAATAAAGCACATCGCGATTATTTTAAAAAATACATCAAAGAAGCAATTTCTCTAGAGCGCCTATCTCCTGAACTATTAAACTTTGATCTAGATATTTTAGGAAAAGCCCTAGATCTTAAAAGAGATGACATATTCTCTTATCTTGGACTACAAACTTTATACGACCGTTATTTTATTCATCACGAACAAAGACGTTTAGAAACACCGCAAATCTTCTGGATGCGTGTTGCTATGGGCCTCTCTCTTCGAGAAGGAGACATGAAAAACCAAAAAGCTATCGAATTCTATGATGTTTTATCTCAGTTTTATTTCACATCAGGAACTCCTACCCTCTTTAATTCCGGCACAACCCATTCCCAACTGAGCTCTTGCTATCTCTCAACCGTTATGGATGATCTTCATCACATCTTCAAAGTCGTTGCCGATGACGCACAACTATCAAAGTGGGCCGGAGGGATTGGAAATGACTGGACTAACGTTCGTGCGACAGGATCTCGCATTAAAGGAACTAACGGAACATCTCAAGGCGTTATCCCCTTTTTAAAAGTGGCCAACGATACTGCCGTTGCTGTTAATCAGGGTGGTAAACGTAAAGGAGCCATGTGTGCTTATTTAGAAACATGGCACCTCGACATTGAAGACTTTTTGGAACTTCGTAAAAATACAGGCGATGAAAGACGCCGCACTCACGACATGAATACAGCAAATTGGATTCCTGATCTCTTTATGAAACGTGTCAGAGAAGGAGGAAACTGGACGCTCTTTAGCCCCAACGACACACCGGATCTCCATGATCTTTATGGACAAGCCTTTGAGAAACGTTATGCTGAATACGAGAAGATGGCGGAAAATGGAAAAATCAAACTCTTTAAACGAATTGAGGCCGTCCAGCTTTGGCGCAAAATGCTGAGCATGCTCTTTGAAACCGGCCATCCTTGGATCACATTCAAAGATCCGTCTAACATCCGATCTCCGCAAGACCATGTCGGCGTCGTTCACTCATCCAATCTTTGCACAGAAATCTTACTAAATACCTCTAAAGACGAAACTGCAGTATGCAATTTAGGCTCCATTAACCTAGCAAAACATACAACATCCAAAGGAATCAATGAAGAGCTTCTTGCCAAGACAATTCTAACAGCCATTCGGATGCTCGATAACGTGATCGATATCAACTTCTATCCAACGGCCGAAGCAAAAACATCCAATGAGCGGCACCGCCCTATCGGCCTTGGCCTCATGGGATTCCAGGATGCTCTCTACATCCAAAACATCAGCTATGCCAGCCACGAAGCCGTCTTATTTGCGGATCAGAGCATGGAGATGATCTCTTATTATTCTATTTTGGCATCTTCAGAATTGGCTAAAGAAAGAGGAGCCTATTCCAGCTATAAGAATTCAAAATGGGATCGTGGGTTGCTTCCTATAGATACAATCGATCTTTTAGAAAAAGAAAGACAAAGCAAAATCGATATTGATCGCAGCGCTCAAATGAACTGGAGTGTCGTTCGCGAATCCATTAAAAAACATGGAATGCGCAATTCCAATACAATGGCGATTGCGCCGACAGCAACGATCGGAAACATCACTAACGTCATTCCTTCGAATGAACCCATGTACAAACATCTATTTGTAAAATCCAACCTTTCCGGGGAATTTACGATCGTCAACCCTTACTTGGTCGATAAACTCAAAGAACACAATCTTTGGGATGCTGAAATGATCGATGATCTAAAATACTTCGACGGATCCATCCAAGAAATTGAAAGAATCCCAAGCGAAATAAAAAGTCTGTTCCTCAATGCATTTGAAATTGATCCTGAATGGGTCATTGAGTGTGGCGCAAGACGACAGAAATGGCTAGACATGGGACAATCCCTCAATCTCTACCTTGCTGAACCAAGCGGAAAAAAATTACACCAAATGTACATGCTAGCTTGGGAAAAAGGACTTAAAACCCTGTACTACCTTAGAACGCTTGGAGCCACCCAAATCGAAAAGTCAAGCGTAGATATCAACAAACGGGGATTGCAGCCGCGCTGGATGAAGAGCAAATCAGCTTCAAGTAACGTCAATGTCATACGCGAAAGCGAAGAACCTAAAGTATGCAACTTAGGCGAAGGCTGCGAAAGCTGTCAATAACACCACAGATTATTTAGTGGATTAATAGGCCTCTCTTGCGCAACCAAAGGCTTGTCGAAAATCGGCTCAAAAGAACCCGAAATTCGATGAACCCTTAGTTACGCAAGAGGTCTAATACCGCTGTGAACTTAAAGAAGGAATTTATGCAAAAAAATCGCCAAACCTCTGCAGATGTGCAAAAACGAGTCGATGTCTCTCAAAAAAGGCTCATTAACTGCAATGCCGTGGACGTCAACCAATTAATGCCTCTTAAATACAACTGGGCCTGGGAACACTATCTCAATGGATGCGCCAATCACTGGATGCCCAGTGAAGTTCCGATGAGCAAAGACATTGAACTCTGGAAATCGGATAAACTCTCAGACGATGAAAGACGTGTCATCATGCGCAATCTCGGATTTTTTGCCACAGCGGAAAGCCTTGTGGCCAATAACGTTGTGCTGGCAATATTCCGACACATCACCAACCCCGAAGCGCGTCAATACCTTCTCAGACAAAGCTTTGAAGAAGCAATCCACACCCACACATTTCTATACATCGTAGAATCTTTAGCTCTTAATCAAGGAGAAGTATTCAACATGTATAACGAAGTGAATACCATTAATAACAAAGATAAATTCGAGATGCGTCTTACAGAAGATATCTTAAAGCCTAATTTCTCTACGGCAACAACAGAAGGCGCTCAAAAATTCTTAGAAAATCTCATTGGATATTACATCATTATGGAAGGTATTTTCTTCTATAGTGGATTCGTCATGATCCTCTCGTTTTTACGCCAAAATAAAATGGTCGGAATTGGAGAGCAGTTTCAATACATTTTAAGAGACGAAACCATCCACCTCAACTTCGGAATTGATCTGATCAATGGAATCAAAGAAGAAAATCCACAATTATGGACAAAAGAGTTTCAAGACCACATCGTCCGGAAAATGCAAGAGGCTGTAGAACTTGAAATCCTTTACGCACAAGACTGTCTGCCGAAAGGTATTTTAGGCCTCACAGCTCCAATGTTTAAAGATTACGTCCAACACATCGCGGATCGTCGTTTTGAAAGAATTGGCCTGCCGGCTATTTATCGCTCGAAAAACCCATTCCCTTGGATGTCTGAAACCATTGATCTTGCAAAAGAAAAGAACTTTTTTGAAACAAGAGTCACGGAGTATCAATCTTCGTCGAGCCTTACTTGGTAAAAGAGAATTGAAAATCCCCCTTAAAAAGGGGGACTCGCCTTATTCGGAAAGATCAGAAGAATCTGAACAAGTTGATACTTCTTGTGTATCAGCAACTTCATTAGAGTTTGCATCAATATCAGCATCGACAGACACGTCAGCATCTACAGACACGTCAGCATCTACAGACACGTCAGCATCCACAGATACGTCAACGGATACATCAGCATCAACATCTACAGATACGTCAACAGACACGTCTGACGACTGAACATCAACATCATTCGCTGTATTTTCCACAACGTCCACGTCTCCCTGAGAAACATCAGCATCTTGAGCGAATGCAGCAACACAAGCTACACATGTAAATACTGCAAAAAACATCTTCTTCATTGTAATCTCCTTTTCATTATTACATTGTCTAAAAATACATTTTTAAGATTTTTTCTTA
>CAYVDU010000014.1:0-13535 GCA_964450765.1 uncultured bacterium
CCCCCCCCCCCCCCCCCCCCCCCCCCCCCCCCCCCCCCCCCCCCCCCCGGTGCGGTGCGTTTGGGGATAATGAAAAGGCGCTAATGCAGAGTATGATCTATTTTTCCATGCGTTCAAAAGCATTTTTGTGTAAGCATGTTTTGGGGATTTGAATAGAGTTTGTACATCTCCTTCTTCAACAATAGATCCATCTTTCATCACAAGAAGACGATCGCATGTTTTGAAAACAACTCCAAGATCATGAGTAATGAGGAGAAGACTCATTTTGAATGTATTTTGGATTTCTTTAATGAGTTGTAGAATTTGCGCTTGAATCGTCACATCAAGAGCTGTTGTGGGTTCGTCGGCAATAAGCAGTTTTGGATTGCAGGCTAAAGCAATGGCAATGGCGACACGCTGTCGCATTCCTCCGCTGAGTTCATGAGGATACTGATGATATCGTAGATGAACATCTGAAAGGCCGACGAGTTGTAAAAGTTCAAGAGTTTTTTGTTTGGCTAAATGTCGATTTGCTATTTTATGATAGATCATTCCTTCGGCAATCTGTTTCCCTATTTTCATAATGGGATTGAGACTAGTCATGGGATCTTGAAAGACCATGCCAATCTTGGTTCCGAGAATCTTTGATTGACCATGAAGAAGCGAGCTTCCTTCAAAAAAAGCATCGCCCTGAATGGTGGTTGCATTAGAAAGACCTGTAATTGCTTGAGTAATCGATGTTTTTCCGGATCCGCTTTCCCCGACAATTCCAAGAGACTCTCCCTCGAAAAGAGAAAAAGAAATTCCTTTTACAGCAAGAAAAGACTCTTGTTTATGAGTAAAGGCAATGCGCAGGTCTTTTACTGAAAGGAGAGGATGATTCATTGTCTGACTCTAGGATCTAAAAGATCTCTTAAACGATTCCCTAAAATATTTAAAGAGAGCATCGTTAAAGTGATCATCACAGAGGGGAAGATCAGTCTCCATGGATAGTAGCGCATAGCTCCAACTCCATCGCTGATCATACAGCCTAAACTTGTTGCAGGAGCTTGAACTCCGAGTCCTAAAAAACTTAAAAATGCTTCGGTAAAAATGGCGGAGGGGATTGTGAGGGTCATTGTTGCAATAATGGGGCCGATGGCATTGGGGATTAGATGTCGAGATAGGATGCGAAATGAAGAGGCTCCAATTGCGTGTGCAGCAGCAATATAGTCAAACTGTTTAATTTGTAGAATTTGGCTGCGGCAAATGCGAGCCATGCTGATCCAGCCTGTGAGCGTCATGGCAATCAGGATTGTTTGGATGCCAGTGCCTCGGATGACCGTTAAAAGAATCACAACAAGAATGTAGGGAATTGCATATAAAATATCAGCAATTCGCATCATGAACTCATCGACTTTTCCTCCGTAATAGGCAGCCACAGAACCCCATAAAACACCCAAAATAGTGTCAATAACGGCAGCAGCAATTCCAATAAAAAGAGAAATACGAGCCCCCCACCAAACGCGGCTAAAAATATCTCGTCCTAGTTCATCACTTCCAAACCAAAATTTTGATCCGGGCGGCATATTTTTGAGTTCAAGGTGAATATCAGAATAGGAATATGAGGAAAGATAAGGTCCTATAACAGCCATGACGAGGATGCCGATAAAAATCCAGAGGGCAATCGCGGTTGAAACAGAGGTGTTGGATCTTTTTTTGAGGATATAAATTTTCATTTCACGGGTTTTTGAATACGTAATCTAGGATCGATCCATGTATATACAAGATCTACGATAAACATGGAAAGGATCAGTAAGGTACTAAAGAAAATGGTCAGGCCAATAATCATGGGATAGTCCCGATTGTAGATGCTGTGGATCATCCATTGCCCTAGGCCGGGGATTGCAAAGATGCGCTCAATCAGAAAACTTCCCGTGAGGATATTTGACGTTAATGGACCTAGATAGCCTATAACGGGGAAAATTGCATTTTTAAGACCGTGTTTAAAGGCAGTTAAAAACCAAGGGAGCCCCTTTGCGAGAGCTGTGCGGATATAGTCTTGTTTCAGAACTTCAATGAGATTCGATCTGACAAGACGCGCAACGAAGGCCGTTGGAAGTGCTGCCAGGGCAATCGATGGTAGGATAGTATGTTCAAAACTTCCCCATCTTGCAACAGGAAGTAGATGAAGTTGAATGCAAAAAATAAATTGGAGCAAGCTAGATAAAACAAAGCTTGGGACGGAAATTCCAATTGTGGAAAGGATCATGGTTGAAGTGTCTTGCCATTTGTTTTTGTTAAGAGCCGCCCATGTGCCCATCAAGACCCCCAGAGGTACTGCAATAAGGAGCGCCTGAAGTCCAAGAACTGCTGAAATTGGGAATCCCTCTTTAATGCACTGATTGACGCTTCTTCCGTGGTAAATGATGGAATAGCCTAAATTGCCTTGTAATAAATTTTTGACATATTTCCAGTACTGGACATGGAGGGGTTGATCTAGATCGTAGTGTGTATGCAGGGCTCGAAGGACTTCAGCGGGGACGTTTTGTTCTCCGATAAAAGGGTCTCCAGGAATGATGTGCATGAGAAAGAATGTGAGTGTGATGATGCACCAAAGAGAGAGGAAAAGAATTAAAGTTTTTTTTAATAACATCTTGTTTGATCTAGATTTTTATGAAAATACGAATAAAAGTGGTAGTGTTTTTTTTACTTCTTTTTATTTTTCTTATTTTTTAAAATCTAATGTGTAATTTGGTGGTTTTATGGCATCTATTCCCTCTGTTTCCTGTTCCTCCTTGAGTTCTTCAACAAGAAGATTTGGTTCTGAAGATCTTGTGAGTGTTCCTGATGCTTGGTTAAGAATCCAAGAATTAGCGCAACAAGTAAGGCTCTCGCCTAATCATGATTGGTCTGCGATGAGGGATTTGCAGCAAGCCTTAGGGCAAATTCCTTCATTCACTAGTTTAGGAGAAGAGAGTCAGCATTTGGTTGTCAGAATTCAAAGGACGATTCGCACTGCCGATGCCGTTTTAAAAACGGATTCTTCTGATGTGAAAAAGGATTTGAGCTCTGTTTTGAATCGAGAAGGATGTGTGTCTTCGGAGCAGCTACTGTCTTATACAAGATTGGCCGTTGGTTGTTTGCTAGATCAGTTACTGGTCTCAAGAAGTCATGGGTGTTTTGCGATTGTAGAAGCGTCTGCCGGTGGATCAAGAGGAAGAGTTCGTGTCGTATCGTTCCCTGGGGAAGATGCAAATTCTCAAATGGTTGTCCCGAAAACCCCTATAAGAGCAGAAACAGGGACCAAGAGAAGAGCTCTGTCATTGCGTCCAGCGAATCGTCCCTTTGATAGTGAAAGGGCCTTGAGAGTTCTTTGGAAAGAGGCTCTGCGAGATGTTAATGATCAGACAGTGGCCTTTTGTAGATCTTTAGGAGCTGATGCGGTTAGACGGTATTAATCACTGCCTCCGAAGAAATTGACGATAGAATCAAGTAGTGATCCTGTAGTTTCTGTGGAGAGATCAATGGGTGGTTTTGCGGTGTCTTCTGAAGCTCTAGATGTCATTTCTGTTGTCATGCTTGGATTGAGTGTCGTTTCACTGAAATGAGATGTTATTGTAGATTCTAATTTTCCTGCTGCGTAACCTTGAATAAAGCTGGAAGCTTTCCCGGAAGGGGCGCTTTTTATTAAGAGGTCGATGTTGTCTTGATCTTTTTCAGAGAGTGGAATTGTTGCTTGAACAGCTTGCATAGCGGCGAAGAATTCGATGGATTTTTGGTGGGCTATCTCTACAGCTTTTTGTTGATCTGGAGTTAATGTAAGAGAATCTTTTGCCATATTTTCGGCAGCATCTTTTCCGAGCTTTGCTGCTTTATGCGCCGTCAGAAGATGGATTTGAAACATTGTTGAAGGTTTTTGAGGGCCTCCTGTTGAAGAACAGAATTGTACTGACATCCTTGGTATTGTCACTGACATCTCTGTCATAGATCTGAGTATTAGCGGATTGAATTGTTTGTGAATGGATAGTCGTATCATGCATGTATTGGTCGTTTAATCATCTCGGTATTTCTCAGAACTTTTTACTAAAATTTCGATGCATCAGTTTTGAAAAATATATTCAAGTAAACTTGAAATAAATCAATGAAGAGGGATAATCTTAACGGCTTTCTTTTTTATATGACAGAAGAAATTCAATGAACTAGGGTTTTTATTATGAGTAGTACGAGTAGTGTTTCTCGAAATAGGGTTGGTTCTTATTTACAAACTTGTCGAGTTACGGGTGCATCTTCTGCTGCTGTGGCTCCGTGGCTTTTGAATAAGATGGCAGTGCAGTCTGTATGGGCTGATGAATTACGTACATTTGATCGTCGTGTTGGTCAGTTATCAACCAGCTCGGAATTGACTGCGCTTCCGCAGAGTGGTTTAAAATATTTGGACGTTTATCGACACATAGTTCGTGATAAAAGTTTAAATGGATTAGTTCGACACGATCATATAAGCGGGGGTCAGTATACAGCAATGGCATCATTGTCTGTCTTCGCTTTTCCATTAAAATACTTTATGGTTCAGAATCATTTATCAGATGTCTGTGCGGTAGGCGCTATATTAGGAGCGAGCTTATCTACGGGCTTGTTTGCTTATGATAAAAACGCAGCTTTGGCTCCTAGAGTGATAGGTGAGATGGATAGACGTGCGTATGAAGGATTTGACGAATTAATAAAAGCGGATAACCTCACTCCTCTAGATCATCGTTATTTACGACATCTTTATAAAGTTCTTTATGTACCGGGTTATGCAAAATGGGTAAAGGGAAAGATCTCGTTGGATAGAATGGACGGTTGTAGGCAGCGCTCAGGGATGGAGATAGGGGAAGATCAAGACGCTGAGCTTGAAATTCCAGAGCAACATATCCGTAATCTTCGATTGTTAGATAGCGATCAGCGTAAAGATGTTCAGCTAGGAGAGAAGGTTTTATTTTCAAGAGATAATCCCTCGCTGAGTTGGCGATTGCAGTATCCTGTTACGACCGGGATTCTTAGCGTTGTTTCAGGAGTTGCTGCTGCTCTTTTCCTTGATCATACGGCATTTAATTTGTTGGAAGGTCGAAGTCTGTTTGGTCGTTCAGATCAAATATAGATTCGTAGGTTAGGGGAAAATCGTTTTTGGTGTGAGGGGTGCTGATCATTAAATTTTTTTTATGATCGGTTCCCTTCAATTGGAACCGCTATGATACCGAAGAAACCTAAAGAATCAGCTTTTTCAGTATAAAGCATTGGATTGAAAAGTAGTGCCAGGATATAATCCTCTGACCATGTTACAAAGACGTCCTGATTTTCAAAATAAGTTTCATTTTGTGTCCCTTGGTTGTGCTCGTAATCTTGTTGATAGCGAGGTCATGATTGGGATTTTGCTAAAGGCTGGATATGAGGCGACTTCTCAAATTGAGGATGCTGACTATTTGGTTGTGAATACTTGCGGTTTTCTTGAGGCATCCCGTCAAGAAGGAGTTGATACGATTGCTGACCTTTTTCAAAAGAAAAAGAAAGATGCAAAGGTGATTGTCGCCGGGTGTATGGTTCAAAAACACAGTGGAGAGCTGAAAGAAAAATTTCCAGGCATCCATTATCTTTTGGGCTCCGGTGATGTAGAGAAGATTTTACAGGCGGTGGAGTCTGGGAAGTCAGGAGAAGAAGTCACTGATGCGAAAAGTTATTTGCAATGGGGAGAAGTACCTCGTACCCTTTCTACTCCTAAGCATTATGCCTATTTGAAAATTGCAGAGGGCTGTAAGAAGAGATGTGCTTTTTGTATTATCCCAACGATTAAAGGACCTTTAAAAAGCAAAACAGAAGCTCAAGTGCTCAAAGAGTTTCAAGTTCTTCTTTCTCAGGGAGTTTTTGAAATTATTTTGATTGCTCAAGATTTGGGTGATTTTGGAAAGGATCGCAAAGAAAAAGGTGCGCTTGCAAGATTGCTGAGATCTATGTTAGAGGTGAAGCAAAACTTCTGGATTCGACTTCTTTATTTATATCCGGATGAGATCGATGATGAGTTGATTTCTGTGATGAAAAGTGATCCGAGGATCTGTTCCTATCTTGATATGCCGATTCAACACATCAACGATACGATGTTAAAAGCAATGCATCGTACGACATCCAAAGCAGAGATTATAGAGACCATTCAAAAATTGCGTAAAGAGATCCCGAATGTCGTGATTCGAACATCTTTGATGGTTGGGTTCCCTGGAGAGACAGACGCTCAATTTCAAGAAATGGTTGATTTTGTAAAACAAGTGCCTCTGGATAATATTGGGATTTTTAAATTTTCTTTAGAAAAAGAAGCCTATGCGGCTCGTTTAGAGGGGCAGATTTCGGAAGAAATCAAGCAAGAGCGTTTTGAAATATTAGCAAAAGCTCAATTGAAAGTGTTAAGGAAGAATCAGAAACAGTGGGTCTCTCGAAAAATTCAAGCGATTGTTGAAGGTTTCCATCCGGAATCTAACATGCTTTTAAGAGCTCGTCATCAAGGTCAGTGTCCGGAAATTGACGGACAAATCATTATCAATGATGGAAGACGTGTGACTGAATTTGGGATGTTATACGAAGTAGAAATTACAGATGTTGCTGATTACGATCTAATTGGCTCTGTATTAGGACCTGTGAAATGCAAATCGTCTCGTCTTGTCTTAGTTTAAAAAAAGGGAAGGAGCGTCCGTTAATCCAAGGACATCATTGGATTTATTCGGGGGCTATCTCTAAGCAAACGTCTCAAGAAAATGGCGAACTGGTTGAAGTTCTTGATTTTAGTGGGAAAAAGTTAGGTCTTGCTTTTTTAAATCCCGGGCATTCAATCGCAGCTCACATGATTGCTTTTGGAGATGATTCTTTAGAGCTATCTCTTCGTAAATCCTTTACTCGGGCAAAATTGCTTCGAGAAAAATGGTTTGATCTTAAAAAAACCAATAGCTATCGGATCATTAATGCAGAAGGCGATGGAATACCGGGCTTGATTGTTGATTCTTACAACGGCGTTTTGGTGATGCAAATTTCTCATCCGGGGATTGAAAGGATGCGAGATTTGATGGTTTCTTTGCTCATTGAATTTTTTTCTCCTGTGGCTATTTTTGAAAAATCAACTTCTTTTTTACGAAAGAAAGAGGGGCTCAAAGAAGTTCGTCAGCATCTTTATGGAGATCTTGTTTCCGAGTGTCGGATTTTAGAAAACGGACTTGCGTTTTCAGTGGATGTCGTTGAAGGACAGAAAACCGGATTTTTTTTAGATCAAAGAGAAATGAGACAGCAAGTACGTATGCTTTCAGAAAATAAGCGTGTGCTCAATTGTTTTTCTTATACGGGTGGATTTTCGATTGCTGCTTTGGCAGGAGGCGCCCAGCATGTAGATAGCGTGGAAGTGAGTAAAAAGTGCGCTCCTGTGATGGATCTCAATATTTCTTTAAATGGTTTGGACCCTACGCGGCATCGTTTTATTGAGAGCGATGTGTTTAAGTATCTTCAAGGGTGTGATTGGAATTATGATCTTGTCATTCTGGATCCTCCTGCTTTTGTGAAAAAGCGAAGTGATGTTGATACAGCATTTCGTGCTTATAAGGATATGAATCAGCATGTGATGTCAAAGGTTGCTCCTGGGACATTGCTGTTAACATGTTCTTGCTCTTATCATGTGGGAGAAGAGCTTTTTCAAAACATTCTCTTTCGAGCGGCTCTTGGAGCAAAACGCTCGATTCGTATTGTGGGACGCCATCGGATGGCCCAAGATCATCCTATTTCCATTTTTCATCCAGAAACTGCGTATTTAAAAAGTTTCTTGCTATTTGTCGGCGATTAGTTTCAAAATGAGCCTTTAAAAGAAGAAGGTTCGACTGTGGGATATTCTGAGATTCAAAAATTATTGGGTGATTCTGTTGAATCATTATTGAAACATACCTGTAAAACAGTGTCTAAAGATCGATTGCATTTACCAGGGCCGGATTGGATAGATCGTATTTTTATGGTGAGCGATCGAAATATTCGCGTTTTGAGAAGTTTACAAGCTATGTTTCAGTCAGGTCGTTTATCTGCTACCGGATATCTTTCTATTTTACCAGTTGATCAGGGAATTGAACATACTGCGGGAGCTTCATTTGCCCCGAATCCAGAATATTTTGATCCGGAGAATATTATTCGTTTAGCGATTGAAGGCGGATGTAACGCTGTGGCGACGACGTTAGGGTCTCTTGGCAGCGTGGCACGCAAATATGCGCATAAGATTCCATTTCTTTTAAAATTCAATCACAATGAGTTGCTTTCTTATCCCAATACATATGATGAAACCTTGTTTGCTTCTATTAAACAGGCATATGAAATGGGATGTGTTGCTGTAGGGGCTACCATTTATTTTGGTTCTTCAGAAAGCCGACGTCAAATTATTGAAGTGAGTCGAGCTTTTGCTCATGCCCATGAGCTTGGTATGGCCACCGTTCTTTGGTGTTACTTACGTAATAGCTCCTTTAAAACATCCGAAGAAGATTATCATGAAGCGGCTGATTTGACAGGGCAGGCTAATCATTTAGGAGTTACGATTGAAGCCGATATTATTAAACAAAAACTTCCAGAATGCAATGGGGGATTCAAGGCTCTTAAATTTGGTAAAACGTCCGATTTGATGTACACGCAATTAGCGTCCGATCATCCCATTGATTTAACGCGTTATCAAGTGCTCAATAATTACATGGGACGTATGGGCTTAATTAATTCCGGAGGTCCTTCTGGGAAAAACGATCTTGAAGAGGCTGTAAAAACGGCTGTAATCAATAAACGAGCCGGTGGAATGGGACTTATTTCAGGTCGTAAAGCCTTTCAAAAGCCGATGAAAGAAGGCGTTCAGCTTCTGCATGCAATTCAGGATGTTTACTTATGTAAAGAGATCACAGTCGCTTAAAACCGTGATTTCTTTGGTTTGCTTTCTAAGCTCTAGTAGCTCTGAATGTTTTAAGAAAATCCATTGCTGCCTGCTCTACTCTATTTGTAAATTCTGCAGTTGTTTCATCCTTTTTCTGTGTTAATTGAAGAGCTGTGCTTGCTACAGTTCGTGGATGAGCTTGTCCAAAAAAAGCGATTGTATGAGCTGCCTCGAATTCATTGTTCTTGGGATGTTCTCTGCTACATGCCAATCGACAAATACTTGTTATATGTGGGAATTGTTGTATTTGGCTTACTGCTGACATATGTCCTTTAATAATTATACCGAAAATAATCATTGATTTTAGGTGATGTAGGTATATACGTCAATTTGTTTGTTATTTTTTGTTTTAATTCGATGAATCAACATTGCGTAAGTTTTTATATTTTGATATATACCGAAAAAGGTTTAAGAATCGATTTTTAGACGAGATTGAAAGCTGCCAAAATGTGCAATGTTATTTTCTATAAATTAATCTATTATAGGCTTCTTTCAGAGGTGCTTTATTTTATCTAAAGAAATAGCTGTTCGTAAAATTATTTATGAGGAGATGGACGAGTCTCATGTGACCGTTAACCAGAAAAAAATGTGGTTTTTAGCTGCTGCTGGTGTTGGTTTGAATGGTTATGATCTTTTTATTATGAGCGCAGCTCTTCCTTTGGTTCAATCGTATTTTGTGAGTCTTTCTCCTGCGATGGCAGGTCTTTTTGCTGGAGCTACGTTATTGGGAGCTGTTCCCGGCGCTTTGATTGCAGGACAATTATCGGATCGATATGGTCGACGTTTAATTTTACTGATTGATATTACGTTACTGACACTGACATCTATTTTATGTGCGCTAGCTTGGAGTTCGTTTTCTTTGATTTTTTTTCGTTTCCTTCAAGGGATTGCTATCGGAGCTGAATATCCGATCAGTGCATCGCTTGTAGCGGAAGTGATGCCAAGAAAGAATCGAGGGAAGTGGATGACGGGGGCTTTTGGTTTTCAGTCAATTGGCATGACGGTTGCAGCCGCTAGCGCTACTTTGATTTTGTTTCTAGTTCAAGATGAGAGTGCTTGGCGATGGATGCTGTTATCCGGCGCGCTTCCTTCATGCATTGTGGCTGTCATGCGACGCAAACTAAAAGAGAGTCCTCGTTGGCTTGCTCGCAAGGGACGTATGCAACAAGCTACGGAAACTCTTGGCTGGCTTCTTGGTCAGCAGGCGGTGGAATCCGTGCATCGTAAAATGATGTCTGTGAAGAATGTTGTAGAGAAAGAACCTCCGCAGGGCTCTTTTAGAGAATTGTTCCAACCAAAATATAGATCAAGGACCATTTTAACAGCAGTTCCTTGGTTTTTGATGGATATTGGGTTGTATGGAATTGGACTTTTTACTCCGATGATTTTGATCTATTTATTTCATGGAAAATCATCGTATGCAGGAGGTTTTTTAGCTGCTGATTTTAGGGCAGATGTCTCTACAGCGCTTGCTGATCTTTTTCTCATGATCGGGTTTCTTTTGAATATTTTAATGGTGGAGAAAAGAGGTAGGATTCAATTGCAAGTGCTCGGATTTATTGGGATGGCTATTGGAACTGGAATTGTGGCTATGTTCGGGACGTGGGGAAGTAATTTTGGTTTAATTCTTGGTTTTAGCTTATTTAACTTAATGGTTAATTTAGGTCCGAATGCAACCACATATCTTTTGCCAGTGGAAGTTTTCCCGACGCAACTGAGAGGTACAGGGCATGGATTGGCTGCTGCTTGCGGTAAATTTGGTGCGGCTATCGGTGTTTTCTTTTTACCGGTAGCTGTTCATATGGTAGGACTTGCTTCGACTCTCATCATGGTTGGGATTCTTTCTATGATCGGCGCTGTTGTTACATTGGTTTGTCGTGTTGAGACAAGGGGCCTTCCTTTGGATTGAATTTATTCCCAAGGGAAAGGACGGTTTGGGGGCGGGACGTCATCGTCTTGTTTCTGAGTGATTTTATTGACGATTCCGCCAAAAATTTTACCTGTTTTCCCAGGAAGTTGTTGCGTTGCGGACATTGTTGTGATTTTAGCAATGGCTGCGCCTGTATCGAGTTCGGGATTGTGGAAGTTTCCTTTAAGAGGAATTTTTAGGACAAAATTTTGTTTCAGATTTTGCAGATTGAAAAATCTCTGCAGCGTGTCTGCAGGAATTCCCAGAACCATATTGAGACTTTCATGATTCCAGTTAAGATCACCCCAACCGCATAGGTGGATGGCATTTGCAATCAGGACATCGAATCTTTGTAGAGAAATCAGTTTATCTTCTATTTGAAAGAAGAAGGGAGCGAACCAAAAAGGGATTTGCGTGCCGATAGCCACGTTCTTGAAGATTTTTTGTAGTGAAAATAGGATTTTTTCATTTTCAATGTCTATTTGACCTAGATTGAGAGAAGCGCGTCCGATGCGGAGGTTTTTAGAAGATACAAGAGGTATTTGGGTGTCTTCAGGGAATATTGTTAAGAGGATGGGGGCTTTTGCTTTAATAGATGTAAGAGACGAAGATCCTAGTTGTTTGATGAGATATTCGCTGAGATTTTTTGTGAGATGGATAGAAATGGTGAGAGGGCTGTTTAAGGTAATGAGCTGATTTTGAATAAGGCCGTTGACAGAGGTTTCTATATTTGGTGATGTCAGGTAGCCGTTGATGGTACCTATTTGATCTTGATATTGAATTGAGGTGCTAAGTGATACAAAATCACCTAGAATCGGATTTAAATGACCATGCAATGGCAGAAGATGATCGACGATTTCAGTAGGGAGATTTTGGATGTGGGCTGTTACATTCCATTGATTTTTAGATTCGATGGCACCTTGAATAGCAATAGAGCCATTTTGCAGACTGCCATTTGCTTTGATGGTAGTTCCTTCGAGGGTGATATTGATATCTTCTAATTTTTTTTTAGGATCTTGGAAGACTGAAAATTGGCCGTTATCTAATTGAAAAGAGCGTTTAAGATCAGGTAGCTTCCAAAAAGGCACATTAGAGGTCAGTGTTTGAATAGAGCCATTGATTTGATTGTTGGAAAAGGTAATGACTTTAAATTTTTGAGGTCCAAGCCAGCTCATCTGGACTTTATTGATTTGAATAGAACTTTCGAAATGTTTTTCTAGAAAATAGATAAACAATGGTTTTCCTAAAGAGGAGAGAAACCATGGTAAGGTGAGGACGCAAATGAGAAGGATTCCAGAAGAAAGAAATAAGAATAAATTTCTAGTTTTGCGCATATTTATTCAACAGTGACTGATTTGGCAAGATTTCGAGGTTGATCGATATCGCAGCCTCTTTCTTTTGCAATAAAATAAGCGAAGAGTTGTCCGACGACGGATGCGCTAAACGGGGAAAGTTCATCACGCGATTTCGGGATGTAAATCACATCGTCTGCAATTTCTTTGATTTCAGTAAAATGAGAGGGGGCGATGGCAAGGATTGGAGCTCCTCTTGCCTTGACTTCTGTGAGATTGCTAATGATTTTATCCCTTGTTTTTTCTTGAGCGCAAAATGCAATAACAGGAAATCGAGAATGAAGAAGCGCGATGGGCCCGTGTTTTAATTCTCCTGCAGGATAGGCATTGGCATCGACATAGGAAATTTCTTTCAATTTGAGGGCAGCTTCCATGGCCGTTGGAAGCATATATCCCCGCCCCATGAAGAAAAAATGTTCAAAAGCTGCGTATTTTTTGGCAATTGCCTGAATGGTAGGTAATTGGTCTAATACGATGTCTATTTGTCTTGGAACATCTTGAAGCTCTTCGAAGATGGCTTTTATTTGAGTTTGAGAGATTTTGTTATGGAGGTGTCCTAGATAAAGAGCAAAGAGTGTTAATACGGCGATTTGGGAAGTAAATGCTTTTGTCGAGCAGACGCTGATTTCCGGGCCTGCTTTCAGTAAGATAAGACCGTCTGCTTCTCTGGCAAGAGTTGAATTTTTGACGTTACAGATTCCAAGATTATGACAGCCATATTTTTTTGTTTCTCTCATTGCAGCCAAAGTATCTGCTGTTTCTCCGGATTGACTGATAGCGACAATCAGAGTTTCATCGGAAATTAAAGGACTTCTGTACCTAGCTTCCGATGCGATTTCTGTGTTTGCAGGAAGACGGGCCCAATCTTCAATAAGAAGACTTGCAATGCGTCCTGCATGAGAGGATGTTCCGCAGCCAAGAATCCAAAGATTCTTGATTTTTTTTAAAAATTCAGAAGAAAGTTTTAATTCTTCAAAGACGACATGATTATCATAACGGCCGAAGAGCGCTTTTTTGATGGTTGCCGGTTGTTCGAATATTTCCTTGAGCATGTAATGCTCAAATCCTTCTTTAGAAGGTGGTTTTATGTCGATTTCGAGCCTTTCTACTTTTTTGGAGATGATGCTTAATTTTTTATCATAAATTTTGAGAGACTGTTTTTGAACTTGAGCGATTTCATCATCTTTGAGGAACACAATATTGTAACGAGAGTCTTGGAATGCATTTGGATCTGAGGAGATGATCGATTCATCTCCTTTGTCGCTATAGCCAATGGAAAGAGGACAGTCTCTGGCTGCTGCGATGATCTCATCAGGGTGGTTTTTGTGGATGACAACAAGAGCAAAAATTCCTT
>CAYVDU010000015.1:0-13521 GCA_964450765.1 uncultured bacterium
GAATTTCATAGCAAAACAACATAATTCTGTTTGTCTTGCTAGTCAAGAGCCTGAATGAATGCTTAGTTATGCAAGAGATCTATTAAATAACATAGGCCAGTATCTCTTGCGCACTGTTTCTACAATAAAAATCACCGCCGCAGGGATCAGCACAATCAACCAATCTCCCAAAGATAAAGACGTTGTATAAAATAAGTTCTGGAATAAAGGAATGTATAAGATCATCAAATGCAAAACCAAAGCAATTCCAATCGATCCCATCAAGGAAGCATTTGCAAAAAAACCAATCTGCTTTAAAGACAATGTCGGAGAACGCATATGAATTGCCATCACCCACTCAAAAGAAACAAGACAAGAAAGAACCATCGTTCGTGCTTTATCTAAAGGAAAATGCGATATTCCATAAAGAAACACAAAGACAGATCCAAGTCCGAGCAAAAGAGCCAAAAAGCCCATACGATAGACCATCCCCCTAGAAATAAGATTCGATTGAGGAGATCGTGGATGCATATTCATCTCGGATCCAATTTTTGCTTCAAATCCCAAGGGAATAGCAACCAACGATCCGGAAATCAAGTTCACCCAAAGAATTTGCAATGGAAACATCGGCGCAAGCCCTGTTAAAGAAACATTGATAACCAAACCAATCAACTCACCAAAACAAGCCGTCAGCAAAAAGCTGCAAATATTTTGCAGCCGAGCAAAAATAGCTCTTCCTTCAGCAATAGCAGCTACAATCGAATCAAAACGATCATCCGCAAGAACCATATCGGCAGCTTCTTTGGCTACATCAGTTCCTGAAATACCCATGGCAATCCCAATATCGGCAGCCTCTAGAGCTGGAGCATCATTCACACCGTCTCCAGTCATCGCAACAACATGTCCTAATTTTTGAAATTCCGTGACTAATTTCAATTTATGCGAGGGCTCTACCCGGGCAAACACGGACACATTTTGCAATGTTTCTTTCAAAGAATCCTCTTGCAAAAACTCAAGATCTTGTCCTGTAACAACATGAGAAAAAGGGATACCAAGCTCTTCTGCAATAGCTGCCGCAGTCATTGGGTTATCTCCTGTGATCATCACGACCCGAATATGAGCTTGTCTACACGAGGCAATAGCCTCTATCACTTCTTTTCGAGGCGGATCGATCATTCCAAACATTCCCGCAAAGATAAGGCGATTGGAAAAATCAAGAGTCTGTTCATTTTCCAAATATCCTACAGCAATCAAACGAAGTGCTCGTTCCGTCATCGCTTCAATAGCTCGATGGATCTTATCTTTTTCATTATCTGTTAATGGAATCACCCGACCATCCAATAAAACAGAACAACTCATCGACAAAATTGTCTCCGGAGCGCCTTTGACACAAACCAAAAAACGGCCATCATCTCGGTGAAGGGTTGCCATATAGCGACTTTCGCTCGCAAACGGGATTTCATCTTCTCTTAGGAGTTTCTGTTTCAAGAATGGAAAATCAATCCCTACATCGTGAGCTACTTGTAAAATTGCAATTTCCGTAGGATCTCCAATAAAATCAAAAGAACTTCCATTTTTCACAAAGTGTGCATCATTACAAAGAACTCCCAGCTTTAAAATCTGACGGATCTCTGCTGTTTGCATCTCTTTCCAAGGAAAATGAACAATTTGACCTCCTACGTAAATTGCTTTCACGCTCATCTGATTCTGCGTTAGAGTTCCTGTTTTATCAGAACAAATAACAGTTGTAGAACCCAGAGTCTCTACCGCACTCAATCTACGAACAATGGCATTTTTTTTAGCCATTAAACGAACACCGGTTGCAAAAGTAATGGTAAAAGCAGCAGGAAGACCTTCCGGGATCGCAGAAATGGCAGCGGCAACAGCCAAAAATGCCACATCGATCCAATGCATTCCGCTATATAGACCAATCAAAGCGATCATGGAAACGATGCATACGATAATGATCAGCATCCAATTTCCAATAGACTGAATATTTTTTTGCAAGGACGTGGGCTGCGTCTTAATATTATGAAGACTTGCCGCGATCTTCCCAATTTGCGTTGACATTCCCGTTGTCGTTACGACAGCTTTTGCCTTTCCACGAACAACAATGGTTCCTGCGTACACCATATTTTTCCGATCAAATAAAGAAAGCGGCTGATTCGGTGTTTGTACATTTTTCTCGCAAGGTAAGGATTCTCCGGTGAGCATTGCCTCTTTTGTCATCAAATCAGAACCTTCGATCAATCTTGCATCGGCGGGGATCGTGTCTCCCATTTCTAAGAGAATAATATCTCCGGGAACTAAGAGCTCAGATAAGAGCACCTGAATTTTACCATCTCTTTTCACTTTTGATTTGTGAGCAGCTAACCGTCTTAGCGCAACGATTGCCTTTTCCGCTTTCATCTCTTGAAAAAACCCAATCATCGCCATGAAAATCACTGTGACAAGAAGTACAACTCCATCCACAATGCCCTGAGTCACCAATTTCAAAAGAGCAGCAGCAATCAAGATCAAAACAAACGGCGTAAGAAATTGATGCAGCAAAATACTAAAAAAGGAACGATCCTTCAAAGTACCTAGCTGATTCAAACCCTCTTTTTCCAGTCTTTTTTCCGCAAAACGACTACTTAAACCATCTTCTGTCGTCTGAAGTAAAAAAAGGGTTTCATCAATCGATTTTAAATACCAACCATCTTCCATCTGATAATTTCGTTGCTAAAAAAACTACTTATTGCACAATTCAATATATGAAGAAAGCCCTATTCATTTTTCGAAGAGACTTAAGACTCGAAGACAATACAGCTCTTTACTTTGCCCTTAAATCTGCATCTTGCGTGATTCCTGCATTTATTTTCACGCCTCAGCAAATCGAAAAAAACCCATACTACAATGAGCACTGTCTTCAGTTTATGATCGAGTCTCTAGAAGATCTCGATTCTCATCTAAAAAATAAACAAAGCCAACTTTACCTTTTTCATGGCCCCCCCCAAGCAATCGTTGCTCAATGCATCGACCAACTCAAGATTGATGGAGTCATCTTCAACAAAGATTATACTCCTTACAGTATAAAAAGAGATAAAGAAATCAAGGCTCTCTGCCATCAACATCAAATCGCTTGCCACTCCTTTGATGACGCTCTTCTTCATCCTCCTGAAGAAGTCCTCAAACCTGACGGAAAGCCCTATACAATCTTCACTCCTTTCTATCGAACAGCCTCAAAAATTCCCGTTCCTCTTCCTGTACACAATCGATCGACGCATTACTTTTCTAAAACCATATCCTTTGCCAAAGATCTCTCATTTCTAAAAAAAATCTTACCAAAAAAAGATCTACCACCTTGCGGAGGAATTGAAAAGGGACTTCAAATCCTTAAAAAAATCAACGCCTTAAAAGATTATGAAACAATCAGAGACTTTCCAGACAAAAACGGAACATCCCACCTATCTTCCCACCTCAAATTCACAACACTTTCTATCCGAGAAGTTTACCATACCATCGTTCAAAAACTAGGTCCCTCTTCTGAACTGATTCGATCGTTATATTGGCGCGATTTTTTCACATCCATAGCATTCCATTTCCCCTTTGTTTTTGAGAGCTCTTTCCATGCAAAATTCAATTCCATGAAATGGAGCTACGATCATAAAAAATTTGATCTTTGGTGCTCAGGCGCTACAGGATTCCCTATCATCGATGCAGGGATGCGAGAAATGAATCAAACAGGTTATATGCATAATCGAGTCCGTATGATCGCCGCTAGTTTTCTTGTCAAAGACTTGCATATTGATTGGAAATGGGGCGAAAAATATTTTGCCCAAAACCTCATCGATTATGATCCTGCTGTCAACAACGGAAACTGGCAATGGAGCGCAGGAACCGGCTGTGATGCACAACCTTTTTTTCGCATCTTCAATCCTTGGACGCAGGCAAAAAAATTCGACCCGGAATGCCTTTATATCAAACGATGGGTTCCGGAACTTAAAAATCTGCCTGCATCTATCATCCACGAATGGCATTTAGAAAAACATCATCATTTAAGCAAGACATACCCATCTCCCATCGTCGATCATGCAAAAGAAGCAAAAAAGAGTTTAACCACATTCAAAGCGATCCAAACATGAAACACTTTATACTGCCGTCCATCCTCGTTGCCGTTCTTATTGGAGCCATTTTCTACTTTTTTCAACCAAAAAAAGATTCTCATCTGCTTACTTTATATGGAAATGTCGATGTCAGACTCGTCGACATTGGATTTCGAGTGGCAGGACGCGTAAATGAATTGCTCTTTGAAGAAGGGGATTTTGTCAAACAAGGCTCTCTTTTAACAACTCTCGACAAAACTCCCTATGACAGCAAGCTCAACCAAGCGATGGCCATTTTAGAATCTTTAAAAACCAATTTCACAAATAGCGAAATCCTACTGCAAAGACGAAAAGAGCTCATTCAGGTTGGCGGCGTATCTCAAGAAGATTTAGACAACGCTCTTGCGAAAAGAGATGAAGCTTGGGCAAATGTTTTGGGAGCTGAAGCCAATGCGCGTGTAGCGATGGATGATCTCAAATACACCGAAGCGTACGCACCCAATGACGGAATCATATTGACAAGAGTCAGAGAACCGGGAACGATTGTCAACGCTTCCGATCCGATTTACACACTGTCTCTCACATCTCCCATCTGGATTCGAGCCTACGTTTCCGAACCAGATCTTGGAAAAGTCAAATACGGCATGAAAGCCAAAGTCTCAACAGATTTAAAAAACGGCCCCTCGTACACAGGGTATGTAGGTTTTATTTCTCCGATTGCTGAATTCACCCCAAAAACCGTCCAAACAACAGAACTTAGGACAGATCTTGTCTATCGTCTGAGAATCTACATCAATAATCCCGATCAAATCCTCAAACAGGGAATGCCCGTTACAGTCAAACTACTGGTAGAATAATGTCAATTATTGAACTCCAAAATGTCTCTCAGCGATTCTCTTCTAACCTTCCCATGGCAATCGACACACTCAATGTTTCTTTACCCAAAGGACAATTCATTGGCCTTGTCGGCCCTGATGGCGCAGGGAAAACAACGCTCATGCGCCTCATTGCTGGACTTATGCTTCCTTCATCCGGAAATATTCTAGTGGATGGATTCAACACCTCTCATTACAGCGAACAAATCCGTTCCTTCATTGGATACATGCCTCAAAAGTTCGGTCTCTATGAGGATTTAAGCGTCCTTGAAAATTTGAATCTCTATGCCGATTTAAGAGGCGTTGAGCCTTCTCAAAAAAAAGAAATCTTTGAAAAACTCCTTTCGTTTAGCAATTTAGCTCCCTTCACTCAAAGACTTGCAAAAAATCTATCAGGGGGAATGAAACAAAAACTAGGACTGGCATGCGCCCTGATCAAGAAACCAAAAATCCTGCTTCTGGATGAACCAAGCGTTGGCGTAGACCCAATCTCGCGTCAAGATCTATGGAATATGGTCTCATCACTTTTGGATGGAGAGATCTCCATCATTTGGAGCACTGCCTATCTCGATGAGGCAGAAAAATGCCATACAGTCCTCCTTCTTAATGAAGGAAAACTCCATTTTTTTGGCCCTCCGCAAGAACTCACAGACCAAGCCAAGGAAAATGTTTTTAAAATTGAAAATGCAACTGACAAACGAAACGCTTTAAAAACTTTCATCAAACAAGAAAATGTCCTCGATGCTATTTTACAAGGAAATGACATTCGACTCATCGTTAAAAATCCAGACCTTGTCCAAGATCCTTCTTTTCAAAAAACAGAACCTCGTCTTGAAGACGCTTTTGTCAAACTCTTAGGAGGAATTCATACAAGAGAATCCGAATTTTCTCATCATCTTCCCCCAATTAAAGAACTCAACCCATTCCCTATCGAAGCTCTCCATCTAACCAAAAAATTCGACACCTTTATCGCGGCTCAAGATGTCACCTTTCAGGTTGCAAAAGGAGAAATCTTTGGTCTTCTAGGACCAAATGGCGCAGGGAAATCCACCACCTTCAAAATGCTCTGCGGTCTTCTCAATCCAACAGAAGGAAAGGCTCTCATTAATGGAGTAGAACTTAAAAAAGCGCCAAGTATTGCTAAATCATATATTGGATATATGGCGCAAAAATTCTCACTCTACGGATCTTTAACAACACGACAAAACCTATGGTTTTTTGCAGGAATTTATAACATCCAAAATCCCAAAGAAAATATCCAAAAAATGATTCATATGTTTGCTCTATCGCCCTACCTTGATGAGACAACCGATAAGATTCCTCTTGGATATAAACAAAAGCTCTCTCTTGCGATTGCCACCATGCACTCTCCTGATATTTTGTTCTTAGATGAACCAACATCTGGCATGGATCCCATCGCAAGACGAGAATTTTGGATGCATGCCAATGAACTCTCCAGTCAAGGACGCACAATCATGGTGACCACTCACTTCATGGATGAGGCTGAAAATTGCGATCGCATCGCTCTTCTTTATCGAGGAAAAATCATCCACCTAGGAACCTCTTCCGAATTAAAACAAATCACCCAGACGAATTCTTTAGAAGAAACATTTGTCAAACTCATTAAAGAGTACGATGCAACACATCCGGTATAAACGTCTAAAAGCTCTCATTCACAAAGAATTTCTGCAGATCATCCGAGATCCAAGCAGCATTCTGATTAGTGTTTTAATTCCCGTTCTTCTTCTTTTTCTGTATGGCTATGGCGTCTCTTTAGACCTAAATCACTTAAAAGTGGGACTTGTCATGGAAGATACAGCCCCTGATGCTCAAAACTTTGCACAAACTCTTTTTGATTCACCCTATTTTGATGTAGAAGTGTCTAGAGAAAGAAAGCCTCTGTATCAAAAACTCGAAAAAGGAAGTCTTCGAGGAATCATCGTAATCCCCTCTTATTTTTCACAGTTTCGACAAGACGCAAACCAAACGGCCCCGATTCAAGTGATCGCAGACGGAAGCGAAGCGAATACAGCAAACTTCGTCCAATATTATGCAGAAGGCGCTTTTCAAACATTTTTATCGCAAGAAGCCATCGGAGGCTCTCCCGTAGCATCCTTAATCCGCGCCTCTCCAAGATTTTGGTACAACGAACCCCTTGAGAGCCGTTTTTTTCTTCTTTCAGGATCGCTTGCTATCATCATGACGCTCATTGGAGCTCTATTGACAGCGCTTGTCGTTTCCAGAGAATGGGAAAGAGGGACGATGGAAGCTATTTTATCGACAGAAGTCAGTAAAGCCGAACTCATCTTAAGTAAGGTGATTCCCTATTTTCTATTAGGCCTTCTCTCAATGACCATCTGCACCTTAGTTTCAACTTTGTACTATCAGCTCCCTTTCCGCGGATCTTTTCTTGCTCTTTTACTCTCCTCTTCCTCCTTTCTTTTATCTGCACTGGGGATAGGACTTCTCATCTCCACTCTATCCAAAGTACAAGTCATTGCATCGCAAATCACACTCATGGTCGCTTTTTTACCCTCATATATCCTTTCAGGGTTTCTTTTCGATATCTCCAGCATGCCTACTTTCATCCGCTATTTAACCTATCTGATGCCCGCAAGATATTTTGTTCAAAACTTACAGACCCTGTTTTTAGTAGGAAATGTTTGGCACCTCACTTTATATAACAATCTTATTATGCTCCTGTTTGCCCTTGTTGTTTTTCTCATTACTATCAAAATAACCAAGAAGAGATTGATATGATCAATCAACGCATTCTATCTCTGATCTGGAAAGAAATTTTGGCCGTCCTCTTTGATAGAAAAAGCCGCATCTCTATTATTTTACCTCCGATCATTCAACTCCTTATCTTCGCTTACGCAGCCACTCTAGATGTAAAAAATGTAAACATTGCCGTCTGCAACCGTGATAGCGGACAAAGATCTTTCGAACTCATCCAACGTCTTAATGGATCTCCTGTCTTCCACCAAATCACTCATCTTCAGTCTGTAGGCGAAATTACTCCTTATATTGATGACCAAAAAGGACTCATGGTCATTTCTTTCGATGAGCAATTTTCTCGTAACATCAATGCAAAAAAAGAAGCCACTGTACAGCTCATTTTTGACGGAAGAAAATCCAATTCAGCGCAAATCCTATCAGGATACGTCTCTCAAATCATTCAAACATACAATAACAACGTCACCCAAGAAGTTTTAAAAAAAGAGCCAAAAACAGCTCTGATACAACGCAACTGGTTCAATCCAAACTTATTGTACATTTGGTATAATATCCCATGCCTTGTATGCACTCTTTCCATGCTCACTTGCCTTGTCGTCACAACCCATTCCGTAGCAAGGGAAAGAGAGTTAGGAACATTCGATCAGCTCCTCGTATCTCCCCTCATCCCGAAAGAAATTGTCATCGGAAAACTCGTCCCTGGAATTGTCATCGGTATTTTAGAAGGCCTATTTATGGCTGCAATGGGTGTTTTTGTGTTCGGAGTTCCTTTTACAGGATCTTTTCTACTTTTTATCCTGAGTCTGTTCGTATTTGTCACCGCAATTAGCGGTATCGGGATTTTTATTTCCTCTCTTTGCTATACACAACAACAAGCAATGCTAGGATCTTTTACCTTTATGCTCCCCTCCGTTTTAATCTCTGGATTTGCAACTCCCATTGAAAATATGCCCACGTGGCTGCAACCCATTACTTATCTTATTCCTCTCAGATATATGCTCATCATTTCCAAGGGCATCTTCCTAAAAAACATGTCGTTTCAATACATCTTAGAAAACGTCTGGCCCATGATCATCATCGCTCTTGTCACCCTGATCGGATCCGGCATTTTCTTTCGCAAAAGGATTTCATGAAAAAAAAATATATACCGGGATTGTATTGCATTCATAATACCTACTTTACGTTTTTGGAAATTTGGCGGCTTTCAATAGACCTCTTTCGAAACTTAGCTTCTGTCACGTTTGGGGTTCTTTTGAGCCGACTTTTCGATTTTTTTTGCGGGGGTTGCATCAACATTCGTATACTACCCCCGCAAAAAAAATCGAAAATCGGCCAAAATAATCCCCAAACACGACGAAGCCTGAGTTTCGAAAGAGGTCTAATCTCGTTTAAAAACCGATTCTTGAATCATTTTCAATATATCTGCATTCTCTTAATACTCTCCGGATGCATGGTAGGACCCAACTACTCTCCTCCGAAAATAGATCTGCCGGACGTCTGGACAACACAAAAAGAAGAAATCGATCCAACAAATAATATCGTTATCTCTTGGTGGGAAGTATTTCAAGATCCAGTTCTTACAAAATATATCGAAGACGCTAAAGAGAACAACTACGACATTCAAAAAGCAGCCTCAACGATCTTACAAGCAAGAGCTGTGCGTCAAATTGCTGCATCAAGCCTATTTCCTCAAATCAATGCAGATCTCAATGGCTTCAAAACCTATTTTAGTAAAAACGGCCCTGTCTTTGCGATAGGACCTGCTGGGAACAATACAAACGACAATCCCTCTTCTACAACAGGACTTCCTTTTCAATTGCAAATCCCTCAAATCCAAAACCTTTTCAATCTTCTTTTTGACGCAAGCTGGGAGCTAGATTTATTTGGGAAAACAAGAAGAGCCACTGAGCAAGCGGATGCGTTGATCGATAGTTCAATTGCACAAAGAGACGATGTCCTCATCTCTGTTTTCGCAGAAATTGCAACAAACTACATGAATCTACGAGGATTTCAAGCAAAGCAAGCACTTCTTAATGAAAACGTCCAAATTCTGCAAGATCAAGCAAAAATCATAGAAAAAGCATTTCAAGCCGGATATAAAAACCAAATCGATGTCGAAACCGTTCAAAAGTCTCTTGCCAATAGAGAATCTCTGATTCCCGATACCATCCGAGAAATCTATAAAAGCATCTATGCCCTTTCTATTTTAACCGGAAAACTTCCAGAAGCTCTTGTAGATGAACTCATCACAGTACAACCACTCCCTCAAATTCCAAAAAATGTCACCGTCGGCCTTCGTTCTGATCTACTACGACGAAGACCCGATATCCGTAAAGCCGAAAGAGAACTTGCAGCCGCCACAGCTTCCATCGGCGTCGCTGTCGCATCCTTTTTTCCCACACTCTCTCTCATTGGCTTCGGCGGATTGCAATCCTTACAACTGCCCAAACTTTTAGAATGGGACAGTAAAACCTGGGGCTATGGCGCCGATGTGAGCATGCCTGTCTACCAGGGAGGAAAAATCACGGGATATCTTCGCTTTGCCCAAGCTGAAGAAGCTAAAGCAGCTTCTTTCTATCAACAAACCGTCCTCAACGCCCTCTTAGAAAGCGAAAACTATCTAACGACCTACCAGCAAGCCCTAAAGACTCATACCTCATTAGCGCAAGTCGTTGACAGAATGCAACAAATCATCCTCATTTCCCAAAAACAATTCCATCAAGGTCTAATCAATAAGATCCAATTACTCAGCGAAGAAGAAAAATTCGTGCAAAATAAGCTATCTCTTCTTGATAATCAGGTGGACTCTCTTTTTTCCTTAGTTTCTCTCTACAAATCTCTCGGCGGTGGCTGGGAGCAAACGAAGAAAGCCGATAGTTATACCGAAAATAATTGAAAAATCGGCTTTTAGACGCGTTCAAAGCGCCAAATTTTCAAAAACGCAAAGTGTATAGTATTAACCATCAATACAATACTCTTTTCTTTTTAAAAATTCGGCCCTTTGAAGTCCGTCAGAGAGCAGACCCTTCAAATTTATTCAATGTATTAGAAATATTAAATAAATAACTATTATTTAGATAATAACACATATAATGTTATAATAATTAAAAATTTTCATAAAATAAAAATGATTTCATCCAGATTACCAACAATTCGGCTTACGGCCGCACAAAGTAAAAAGGCCGCAGAAAAATGGATCCACCGCTCCGATCACTTGCCTGCGTACGGCAGAATCAATCGATGCGTTTTTGGGACAGAAAACACCCTGAACAATGAATACATTCATCACATCGAAGAAATGCCTTTTTGGAATGAATCTGCATTAGTGAGCACCAGCAGAACATCTTCAACAACATATCCTAACGCCAGTGTACGCGAAGAACGCGTAGCTCTGTCTATCCGAAGACGGATGTTAGAAGAACAATCAGTTGATGTCTTAGCCATACAAGAATGCTCCGATCGAATGGCTGCCCTATTTAAAGAAATACTGACATCTGAAATCGATGTCATTGTAGGAAATGGAAATCGAAATAATCACGTAGTTACATTCGTTAAAAGAGATCGTTTTTCTATTGAATCCATTCGCATCCTCCCTATTTTCCGACGCAATCTTCCTCATCTCGGAGGTTTCGTTTGGGATCAGTGGCGTCCCGCAATTGATGTAACGTTATCATCCAAACGATCTCCATGCGGTTTTCCTGAAAGAGCTCGCTTCTTGAATTTTCATATTTCTTCAGCAGGACAAACAGATGAATATAAAGCGGATCGACTCAAAGAAGTTCGTTCCTATGTAGAGGCTTCATCGCAAGAAACTCCCGTCATCTTTGGTGGGGACTTCAATGCTGGCGATATATTACGCGATGAGATCTTTGGAAACAAATACCCAAGCATTGGCTCTCATTACACCCAAATTGAATGTATTCCTAAAGACAACCCTCAACTTGTTGCACTTGATGACATCAGAGTCTATGTAGACCCAGCAACAGACAGAATGATCGAACGAAAAGCAATCCCCTTAAGCAAAATAGATCCAGATGCCAATGAGACATTTCAAACAGTGATCGTTCCTTTATACCAACAATGATTCAAGAATCGATGATCGCAATCGGGCAAGGATAAATACAAAAAAAAATCGAGCAAACCTTGAGGTCTTGCTCGATTCTATAAAACTTTGAGTGTCAGATATTTCAACTAAAAAGCATCGAACAGCGCAATTACTCTTGAGCCATAATAGATGCAACCGCTGAAGACTTACGCGCTTTGCGTTTTGTTCTTCGAGCTTTTGTTCTTTTAGAAGCTTTTCTACGAGTTGTTTTACGAGCTTTTGTTTTTCGTGCTGGACGTCTTTTTGTAGCTTTTCTAGCTTTTCTTTTTGTTGAAGATTTTCTTCGTTTAACCATTTTTTTTCCTCCTTATGGCGTAAAGGGCTTCGGACATTTCCTATGCCTGAGATCCTTTCAATAATCGTTTTTTAGGATCCTCAAACCTGGCAGAACCATCCGCCATTCCGTACACGCTTTACAATTTTAAATATACTTTTTTTAATAAATAATTACAAACATCTTATTATTATTATTTTTCAATTTCAAAAACGATACTTAATTAAAAATGCCTTCAAAACACATTCTGAGGGCATTTTTTTAAAAATAAAAAAATCAAAAAAAATTTTAAAACAAATATTTTTTTCAAAAATCAGAACTGAAAATCGCAACAAATTAAAAATCAACGATTTATAAATACCAAACAAACTATAAATCATTTAAAACCAATGAAATACAACAGATAAAAAAATATGTTTTTAAAATCTAAAAAAAACATTATAAATACGAAAATATGGAAATTTTAATTCTTATTATCATCGGATTGTTCACAGGAATTTTGGCAGGTCTTTTAGGAATTGGAGGAGGAGTCATTACCGTACCAGCACTCTACTATCTTCTACAAATGTATCACGAACCATCAGATCACTTAATGCATATATGCGTCGCAACCGCTCTTGCATCCACTTTATTTACTTCTTTTGGCACTTCATGGGCTCATTATCGAAGAAAAGCAATTTCCTCATCGGTTTTAAAAATTCTAGTCCCTGGTCTTTTGATAGGATGTATTGTGGGCGCTTTTGCAACGCAGATTCTTCCGAGCTCCTCATTAAGAATCATGTTTGGCTGTATGTCTTTTTTGATCGCGATTTATTTCTTTTTTCCACATCTACCGCAATTCGAGATCGCTCCTCATCCGAACAAATCTCTCTCATTCATTGGCGTCGTCATTGGTTGTCTTTCCACATTATTAGGCGTTGGCGGAGGGATTTTTATGGTTCCCATTCTTTTAGGTTATCACGTATCTTTAAGAAACACGATTGCCACCTCATCCGTCGGCACATTAACCACTGCCTTGATGGGATCTTTAGTTTATCTGTGGATTGCAAAAGAATCTGTTGTTTCAATACCTCTAACCTTGGGGTATATCAATCTACCTTCATTTTTTATCATTGGTCTTTGCTCTCTGACAACAACGTCATGGGGCGCAAAATTAGCACATACACTTCCCCACAACCTCATTAAACGGATTTTTGGATGCGCGCTTATCGCCACCGGATTTGCTATGGTCTTTGGACGATAGTAGCGTTGTATTAGGTTCATACAATGCCACTTACGTTCGTCAGCTTAAACACGAGGCTATTTCTTAAGATTATCTTATAGTGGATTAAATTATAAATTGCACATTTTGGCTAACGCGAAAGCTGTTGAATTTCCAGAAACGCAACGCGCGTTGTATTATCTTCAATACTATGCGCGTTGCGTTTCTGAAAATTCAACGCTTTGGCGCTGCCAAAATGTGCAATT
>CAYVDU010000016.1:0-13105 GCA_964450765.1 uncultured bacterium
CATTCTCTCTGAACGTCTTGATTTAAAAACAAAACGCCATACTTTAATCCTTTCTATCGAACAAGGCATCGGCAAAGGATCTTTAAGAACAATTCCAGCATTTCCTCTTTTACCTGTACTTAAAGACAATCAAGATCTTTTGATTAATTTTGGAGGCCACAACTACGCAGCCGGACTCACCATCAAAGAAGAAAATATCGAAATCTTCACAAAACGATTTCTAGAAGCCGCAACGCAGACGCTTCAAGACCAAGACATCACATCAAAACTCCATCTTGATGCAAAAGTTTCTTTTAATGACCTTACCTTTGATTTCATGGATGCTCTCAATCTTTTGGAGCCTTTCGGCAGCGAAAATCCCTCCCCAATCCTGTACTGTGATTGCATACAAACTTGGCCGCCTAAAATCGTAGGAAAATATCATCTGAAATTATTTCTCGAACAAGACGGGAGATCTTTAGAAGGCATTGCTTTTGGTTTAGCCGATAAAAGAGACCTTATTCTTAAAAAAAACCTACCGATTCAAATTGCCTTCACCCCTCACATCAATACATTTCTCAACAAAACCAGCATCCAGTTGCAAATAAAAGACTTCCAAATAATATGATATAGTCACTGGTTTGACATTAATTCAAGTTACACATAAATAAAAAATTATACCAAAGGATTTCTCATGAAAATCATCTATTACTTTGCTCTTCCTCTCATGGCAAGCTGCTCCACAAACTTAGGTACAGGGATCATCGCCGGAGGAACCGTAGGAGCCGGATTAGGAGGGATCACCAGCGGCAACAGCGGCGCTTTAATCGGAGGAACAGCCTGTATTATCGCCGGAAGCATCATTGGCGCTGCTCTCGATATTCAAGATAGAAAAGTCATGGAAAAATCAAGTCCAAGGACAATCTCTCGCATGGACAAAGGAGAACCCCTCACAATCAATGACATCATCAAGCTCAGCCAAGGCGGAATCTGCGACGACACTGTGATTCAATATATCAAAGAACAAAAAACCGTTTATACCTTGAGTCAATCTCAAACAAAAAGAATGAGAGAAGCCGGGGTGAGCCAAAGAGTGATCAACAGTATGATTGAATCAGGAAAACACCAACTATAAAAAAAATTTGCCTAAAATTAAGAAAATAATCAACGATAGGTGCTGAAGGAAGCTAGAATCATCCCATGGCAATTCAACTTGAAAATGACACTCGCGACGATAGTTATTTCCAACAAAATCTATCCATTTATTACCGTTTTTTCTTAAAACAACTCAAACAAACGTCGCAATCTTTTGTCCACTTCCACCTGACGTTTTGTGCCATTTTTTTAATCGAACTCACCCTATTTGCCAGCTTTTCCTCATTCTTTATAAAATCTTCGATTCTTGCATATTCGCTAAGCGCTATTTTCCTAACGTGCTTTTCATATTTCGTTCTGCTTTTCTATTTTCAAGCTCAAAAAACAGAGCAACTTACCTCCATTAAAAATCAGTTTCTCACCTCCTGCAGACAAGCGCTTCCCGATACAGAGTCGTATCTTTTAGAGAAGCACCTATCTCTTGCCGAAGCTCTGTGCAAATTATCTCAATACCTTCAGGACTTCGAATGGGACTTTTATAAAATCCCCTCCCATTTTCAGTGGATCTCTTCATTCATTTCCCGCTTATCCGCATATTATTACTGGAATGATGTCTTTACCATGAAGCAACTCCTCTTACAAGCAGCTATCGAGGAACACATTGAACAAATTAAAAACACCCCCACTAACCTCGAAGTGCATGCATCTCTTGCTAATACCTATATAGCTCTCTCTAAACTCTATCGAAAACCTGTGGCAGACAATCACCCAAAAGCGCATTCAATTCGCAAGCGACAAGCGGACTTATCAGAACTTGCCAAAACCTACTCACGACTCGCTGTCGAAGAATTTAAAATTTTAAATCACTATGCATCCAATGACCCTTGGATTCACGAGCAAATGGCTCTTGGATATCGAGACTTAAATATTCCGGAAGAAGAAATTAAAGAAACGGAAACGCTTCTCAAGCTACGCCCTCAAGATAAAGACATCCTTTTCCAACTAGGAACCCTTTATTTCCAGCAAGGCCTCAATGCAAAAGGACTACAAACATACGAAGAGTTAAAACGAACTCACCTCAAAAAAGCAGAAGAACTCATCTCCTCGTATGGAACACTTGTCACAAACCCCAATACAACCGCCTAAAATCGAATCTATACCCGTTCCAATTGAAAGTTCTTTGTTTCTATCAGGTCCCGGTAAATAAAAACTTAAGAATCAGCGCAAAAGAAAAGAGGAAGCGCAGAAAAAGAAAAATAAAGAGACCTTTCAAGAGGAACCACCATATACCGAAACCGATTCTTGAATCATTTTCGGTATAAAGCGACCCCCCTACCTCTCTTAATCACGCCGAATCAACACGAGCAATCAATTCTAAAAATTTCGATTCAGCCTCCTCATCTCTGCTGACAGGAGCACCTAAGAGCTGACCTTCCGAACGCAAGCAAACAGAAAACGTAGCGTCCTTGCTCGACCCTCACAACACACCGATTCTTCAAATCAGAGAGAGGGATCATCTCCCCCGACATAAGTTGCAACTCTCGTTGGATACGAATCAGAAACCAACGTCGTTAAGTCTATCATGAAATCAGGCCCGGGCCCACACCTAGCCCACAGGACCTTGGAACGACCTTCAGATTCTCACGGAATGGAGACCGGAATCGTCTCAAAAGATCACGTATAGTGGAAATAATTTAAAAATCGATTTTTAGACCAGATTGAGAGCCACCAAAACGGGAAACTTTCAACTGAAATGAACACAACATTCTACCTCTTTCAATTCCCTTCTATGATTTTAATCGCCTTTCCTTTATAAAGGTAGCTCGCCAGAACGAGGTTTTTGACCGAGAAAAACATTCACAATTAAAATAAGGATAAGATTTTGGCTAAATCAAAAGGTAAAGTTAAATTTTTTAACAAACAGAAAGGCTTTGGTTTTATTACACCTGATAACGGTGGAAAAGACCTATTTGTTCACGCTAATAACGTTCAAGGAGATCTTGAATCTATGCGTGAAGGACAACACGTAGAATATACAGAAGGCCAAGGACGCAAAGGTCCAGAAGCAACGGATGTATCTATTCTCTAGTGGATTAGTATCTATGAGGACTGTATCGAAGAAATACAGTCCCATTCCCATTCGATTCAATCCAAAAATCTGACACCAATTTTCTCCCTTTCCTCAAAAGACAACTAAAATCCAATCGCTGCCATTGCAGACTTCCAATCCACAGTCCCCACAAAAAGACCAAAAGCGCAAAACTGACACGCTTTCCAATCAACCTTCTCTTGATATAGCTTTTGACTCCAAAGGTTCGAAAGAACAATTGTGGTCACAGCAAAAATGGGGAAAATAACCGCATTTTCAAAGGGACGAGCCACTTCCGTTGACCAAATCATAAAATAAGAACACAAACCATTCAAAACTCCACCCAAAATACCGTAAGACACCTCCTGAGCTTCAAGGGATTTTTTTTCATAACGGACAAAAAACAAAATCTGCCAGATCATCGCCGTCGCATACAAAACAGGCATAAACCATTGACTCCTGATTGTCTCTGCAGTAAAAAACGGCACTATTTGTTCTGGATGAGCGAGATTTAAAAGAAACGCTCTCCACTGATACAAAACCAAAATCATCACATGAAGCGCAAATACAGAAATGCTAAAAAGAAGCCATTTTTTCCAACCTACCAACATCCGCACCCCTCGTGTTGCTGAAAAAAGCCCCCAAAGAACAAGCAAAGACCCCAAGGCATGCCAAATCGTATAAGGAAATCCATAGGAAGACCCCCAAATAACAAACATCACAATCGCAGGCATAATTGTGGCCGCATTCAAAATAGATACAGTCAACCCTGCAGGACCCGTCTCTAACGACCTTCCTAAAAAAAACAGCATGAACGCCAAAAGAGTTCCTGCAATGATCCCCAAGACCGTGATCGATCCATTCCATCCATAATCGCCGCTACGCACAGGATTCAATGCGATAGCCACAAAAAAAGCAGTGAGCATTTGAAACACCAAATACCCTTTGGCAGAACCCCCGAGATCAATACTTTTTCTCATAAAAAGATTCGCAAGCGAAATACACGCCCCTGAAAGAAACATTAAAAAAATTGCCATATCGATTTCCTGAAAGTTTGTATATATACCGAAGACACTATACAAAAGAGGCAATTGCAAAACTAGATCTCAAAGCGTATACTCAGAACAGGGATCACTAAAAACATGATGATAAAATACGCTCGCTTTGTATTCGGCTTTTGTTTTGTAAGCGCCTTCTCTCAAGAAGTCACATGGCCTAAAGAAAACGACGAAGAAGCCTTATTTATCCACCGCATTGCTTCTTTTTGGTCAGAAGGCGAGTACAAAATTGCAAAAACACAGATTCAAGACTTCTTAAATACATACCCAAAAAGTCATTTTAAAGATTCTCTTCTTGCAGCTCTTGGAGATCTTTTTTTAAAAGAAAAAAATCACACCGCCGCATTAGAAACTTATGCTCAGATTGCCTCTCCGGATACTTTGATACGCATTTTCTTAAATCAAGCGCAATGCCTATATCAGTTAGAATGGTATTCCACTCTTGCAGAGAAGTGCGAAACGTTTTTAAAACACGAAACGATCAATCCAGAAGATACAATACACGCAACATACTACCTCGCAATCTCTCTTTATCAACAATGCCTGAATGCTCCAAAGAACTCTGAATTCTTAACCAATCTAGCTACAAAAGCCTATCCATATTTTGAAACACTCTCTCAAACAAATCTTCATGACACCATTGCCACGCCCTTTGCCTATATTTGCGCTTGTCTGCAAGATTTTTCAAAAGCTGCAGAAATTTATACCGACCTTGCAAAAAAACATCCTGAAGAAGAAGAAAACTTCACTTACGAGAAAGCTCTTTTACAATCTGAATACAACAAAGAACTCGCGCTCCAAACTTTTGAAAGTCTCATCCAAAAAAACGGCAGTAAATCGCAAGACGCCGCTTATAATGCTCTTGTTTTACTCTTTGAGCTCACAAAATATGATGAAATCATTGCAAAAAAAGACGAATTTCTCGCTCTCATCTCCTCTCAAAATCTGCCAAATGCCCATCTTTTAATCGGCCGTAGCTTCATTGCAAAAGAAAAATATATAGAAGCCTCTCAAGAACTGCAAAATTATCTCTCAAACACTTCCATTAGCGACACCTTTCACGCAACACTGTTAGCTCTTCTCAATGCATCCTTCCAAGCTAGCGATTTACTTTCTTTTCATCGAACATTACAGCAGCTCGAGCAATACTACCCTTACGACACAGAGCTCTCAAAAGCAAAGTTTTGCCTGGCCCTTCTTCTTAAAAAAGAAGGTCATTTAGAAACAGCAAAACAAAAAATCTCAGAAATTCTCTCATCATCTTGCAACACCATCACGCAATCTTTGAGAGCAGAAATTCTTCTCGAGCTTATCTTTCTTGAATACGAAACAAAACATCTAGAAAATACCCGCAACAACTCTCTTGTTTTTATGAAAGAGTTTCCCTCTCATCCTCTCGTATCCGATGTATGGGATTATCTGCTTTTTTCCTCTCGCAGCCTCGCCTCAGAACAAAACAAAAAAGAAGATCTAATCAACGATCTTCAACTTCTTCTTTCCCAAGAAGGAACCTGTAATACAAAAAAAAATCACTGGACACTTCTTCAAGCAGAGACTCTATTCAACCTTCAGCGCTATGAAAACGCCATCTCAATATTAGAAAATTTGATCACATCAAAACAAGCAACCATTCAAGAAGAAGCCAATGCTCATGCTCTACTTGGCTTGTGTTATAAAAAATTCAACAAAAACCTCGCTGAGTTTTGTCAACATACTGAAGAAGCCATCAAAGAGAAAACAACCCTGTTCAATCTTGGAGCTCTCCACGCATCTCTGTATAACGCATATCTAGAGCTTTCCCAAGAAACTCCTGAGTTCATCAATAAAGCTAATCAACATTTATTGCTTGCCTTCGAAAACAAAGCACCGCTTTCCAGAGAAAATCAAATCTATTTAGCCCATTTTTTATTTCATGAGTGCACACAAAATTCGAGAGAACAAATACAAAATCAAGCAATTGGCATTTTTGAAAAGATCATCTCTGAAAACCCATCGCTTACAGACGGATCTTGTCCTATCCAGCTAAGCCAGCTCTACACACTTTCAAAACGTCCAGAAGACGCCATTGATCTGTTAGTAAAATATCAAAATAACAGATGGAATGAGGATGAACAAAACACAATTTCTTTTCTTTTAGGAGAAAATTATACGCTGATTGGGAAGACTCAACAAGCTCTTGATCAATTCCAATCTCTTGCAAAAGACAGTAGTTTTCTAAAAACAAAACTAGGAGCGTCTGCCATCTTAAAAAGCGCTCAAATACTGATCGATCAATGGACAAAATCCCAATTTCCTTCACTACAAGATCCGGCATTTGTCAATATCTTATGCCAACTCAAAGATGTCACACTGCAAAAAAACATCCAAAATGAACCTCTTCATTTAGAAGCAGCTCTTTACTATATCGATCTCCAAACACTCAATCCCTCGGAGCCAGAAAAAGAGCTCCATCTCTTAACTCACATGAAGCAATTTTTTGAAAATAAAGAGGACATCCTATCCAAAGATTATCACCTTGCAAGAGAGAAATTCAGAGAAAACAATGACATCTATCAATTGTATATGCAATTTCTTGATGCTGAAATCTTATTCCATCAAAGCGCTCATTTAGACATCAATGAACAAAAAGAGTTGCAAGCAAAAGCAAAAAAGATTTTGCTGAGCATTCAGCAAGAGACGCCCGGAAAAGAGCTTTCTATGAGAGTCCAAAAAGCTTTATCGCGCTATGAGACAATCGATTTATGAAATTTTTTTCAGAGGCAATCAACCCCCTTCCTATCTTTACTCAAGACCCATTTTTTCGGCGTAAAATCAACAAAAAAGCGCTGATCGCATCCGTTTTTATTTCCATCTTTCTCCACGCAATTCAAATCCATTTGTTTCAATATCAATCTGTTTGGCTCTCCAGCGATTCTCCAAAAATAAATGAAATGTCGCGATCTTCGGTCATTGAAAAAAAAGAAAAAAACGACATTTTAAAAAAAGCGTTCAACTCTCACGCTCACACATCAAAAACAATATCGTCTTATACCACGCAAAATAAAGCAGAATATATTCAACTCCCCTTGCACGCTGAGTGGATAGATACTCTTCCGGCATCCATCCAAGAACCAACGCCTCTTTTGATCTCTCTTTTCCCTAAACCAGAGATCCTGTCCACAAAACCATCTCTTATGTCCCCAAATTGGGAAGAAAAAGACCCCCTCTTTAATCCTCTACTTCCTCTAATTTCCTCCATTACATCATCTCAGCCATCCACTTGCTCCCTAGCTCCCGCTCCTTTACTATCGTCTCTTGAAAAAACCCCCATCGATCAAGAAAAACCAAAAACAATGACTATTCCGATTCCTGATCTCTCGTCAACAGAGCCTCTCTCTTTGCCTCTAGAAACAATCACCTCTCAGAAACCTCTCGATCTAAATTCTTCTTTTTCAAAAAACGAGCTGTTTTCTCTAAAAGCATTGCAAAGCGCTTCTTACTCTTCCCAATTTGAAGCAGAGCTTCTCTTTGTTGAAGAACAAGATGGCCATTACCTTTTTGCAGTCACCTTAGTTCCTCAAAGCGAGCTGCAATTTTCCCCTCTAAAAACCACCTATTACTTTCTCATCGATAAGGCCAATTCCATTCAAAAGGAAAGGCTCCAAGCAACAAAAAACGCGATTCGAAAAGCAATTGATGAATTAGGAGATCAAGAGCAATTCAACATCATTGCGTTTGATAATAAAATAGAAAAACTTTTCTCTTTACCTAAAGCTTCTTCCCTAGAGACAAAAGCAAAAGCACAAAATTTTTTAAATAAACTAGAGCTCGGCAGTTTTTTTTCCAAATCTGATCTATACAACCCTTTATTTTTGACGCTTCCTCCCTCGTATAAAGAAGATGAATTGCATATTGCCCTGTTATTTTCAGATGGAGAGCACTTACAAAACACAGAGGCAACCGATCTTTTCAAGACCTGGTCTATGCAAAATCAAGGAAGAGTCTCTCTATATTCCATCAATCTCAATGAAGATGCCGCTTTAGACAAACTCACCACTTTGTCAGCTCTCAATAAGGGAAAATCGATCTGTTCTTCCACAAATCGGGGTCTTAAAAGAAAACTCTTAAAACTCATGAAATCCATCCAATCACCCATTGCTACGAACCTCTCTTGCCATGCTGTCTCAACATCGAATAACGCTTCGATTGAAATGCTGCCCACGAAAGATCTATCGCCTCATCTTTTTCAAAACGAACCTTTTACAATCATAGGAAAAACAAACTCTCTAGATGATATGGTTCTTTTTGTCCAAGGCCGTCTTAACGGCCAATGGATGCATATCAAAAAACGTCTTTCATTTCTGAATGCAAAGAAAGGCCATGCATCCCTCAAAACAGAATGGGCACTTCAAAAAGCATACTCTCTTTACGATCATTACTTACAAAAAAACGACGCACACGCTTTAGAAGAGGCTCAAGAAATCGCCCAAAACAATCATTTAGAGATTTTTTTTAGATGACACTTCGCATTATCGCCGGAAAATTCAAGGGAAGACAATTAAAAATCCCTAAAACCAACACAACGCGCCCAACCTCTTCTATCTTAAGAGAAGCTTTATTTAATATTTGTCAGTTTGAGATTGCAAATGCAAAAGTACTCGACCTATACGCAGGAAGCGGAGCCATCGGATTTGAAGCCTTAAGTAGAGGAGCCGCTCACGTTACATTTGTAGAGAAAAACAAACAAGCGTCTGAATGCATCAGAGAAAATATTGCACTCTTACAAGTTGCTTCTCAAATCACGCTATTGCCTTTAGATGCAATAAGCTCTCTAAAAAAAATGAAACAACCTTTTGATCTGATTTATATCGACCCCCCTTACGACACTCCCATTTTCCCTATCGTAAAAGAGATCATACTTCAGAACCTTTTGAAACCTTCTTCGTTTCTTTTTATTGAAGAGAGATACGACCCTGATCGAAAAGAGAATCCCACCGAAATTCCAGATCTCAAACACATCAGTAGCAGAAAATTTGGGATTGCTCTTCTCCATCAATATCAAAAAAATACCCCGGCAGAAAAACCGGGGTAAAGATGTAGCGAAAAATTACTTACCAGGAACTTTTTGCTTTTGTGGAGCTGTAGGAGCTTGCGGCTTCTTTTGCTCTGGTGCTTTTGTTGCTGGTGCTGGCTGTGGTTTTGCTGGTTGTTTATTCATCTTAATTTCTCCTGTTAAAAAAGCGACTTAACATCGCAAGATCCAATCTATACCTTCGTCACGAAAAAAAACCATTTTTTTCAAAAAAAAATGCAACAGACTTAATAACAAAGACTTAAAAACATGTGTTTTATGTACACTTTCCTAAAAGTCCTTAGAGATTTTTCATAAGATTTGTCTTGGTGTAGGAGAAAAAGGCATCAGAAAGCAGTCGAACGCCATCTCTTTTTTTCTTTTCTGCGCTTTTGCGCTTCTCTCTTATTCTGCATTACCTTCTTCATCGTTTATCCATCACGACTCGATGATATTGACCCGACATTTTATTGGGTGGCTTTCAACTGCAGCGGGTATAGCCGCTCAATTATTTTCGAGAAACTGAAGTCACAGTCATATTGCCGGCGACATCAAATTTACGCTTTTCCCCATAGGCTTCATCATAAGCAAACGTCTGTTCTAAAAGAGGCTTTCCATTATCGTAATATTTTTTAAATATGCCATGACGCATGTTATCTTTGTATTCAGCTTCAAAAACTAAAACACCTTCTGGATTCCAACTCTGAGATAATCCCTCTAAAAGATCCTTACTGTAAAAGCAGCAAGAAGCCAAAGATCCATTATCATAATACGTTCTTTCTTCTCCCTCTCTCACATCATGAACAAATTCCGTTTCTCTCCATATTTGACCGTTTGGGAAGTATTGCACCAAAATGCCGTTTTTCTGATCATTTTCAAAAGGAACTAAAACACTGAGCTTCCCATTGGGGAAATACAACTTTCCTAACCCCTCTTTTCGGCCTTGGATGTAAGGAGTCTCCGAAATTCTCACCCCATCTTGACCATATTCAGTCACCATTCCATCGAGTTGATCATGATGGAAAAAGGCATCCAACGCCTTGATTTTATCACCTTTTTCATTGGGAGGATAAAAAACAACATATGGACCTTCTTTTAAAGATTCGTGGAAATGATAGATTGTCTCTGAAAGATCAGACGATTTTTGAAAGTATTTTCCCTCCAACTTCCCGGCTACATAAGTTGCTTCCTCAAGAAGAGAGCCTTTTTGATCCCAAATCTTTTTTGAACCATCCATGACTCCTTTCTTATATGAAACCAGAGATTGAAAAACGCCGTCAGGATAATAACTCCACTGCTCGCCATCTAAAACATCATCCGCATAATTGGCTAACCTTTGCAATACGCCGTTTTCATAAAACCATTCTTGCCTTCCGTTCTGTTTGCCATCCTTAAAATGGAATCTGGTTTTGATTTGATCCCCTCTCCACCAAGACAAGGCCGTCCCTTGAACCCGATCCTGAACATAGTTCACTTCAGAGAGCAACTCTCCTCGCTGATTCCACTCACGCCACCAACCATGCTTGCATTGCGATAAATAATCCACGCGAGTCTTTAACTGGCCATTTTCATGCCATTCCGTCTGAACTCCCTCAGGAATGTCCTTTTGAAAATAAGCATCCATTTTCGGGGTTCCGTTCGCATACCACTCGCCAAGCTGACCGTCTTTCAAACCATTTGCAAAAGAAACTCTACGCGACAAAATCCCATTTTCATGCCATTCTTCGTGCAAACCATCTCTTTTTTCATCTTTGAATCCAGAAATCGCCTTAATTTGTCCTGAAGAATAGTACTCTTTTTGAATCCCTTCCAACCTTCCTAAAACATAATTATATTCAAATCTAGGAGAACCATTTTCATACCATTCCGAGTAAGAACCGTCTAACTTTGCATCTTTCAAAGAAAATTTCTTTAACAGAGTTCCTTTTTCATCATACTCAACAATTGGCTCTTTCAGATTTCCGTTGCGGTCAAACTCCGCTAAATACGCCACTTTCCCGCTGGCGAAATGACGATAATGCTTGCCTTTAGCAATACCTAAATCCCAAAGACCTTCCCCTAATCGCTTTCCTTCTTCTGAAAAAAATTGCTCTTTACCGTCTTTTTTACCTTCTTTAAAATGGACTCGATACTCTTCTTTACCATTGCGATGATACCGAACATGAACTCCTACAGGACTATCTTCGCGAAAATCTCCGACTTCAGCTACATTTCCGTCTTCATAATAGGCAACCAAGGCAGGATTCTTTCCATCTCCATGAAGCCTATGGTCTAAAAAACGTCTCTCTGTTTTCACAACTCCGGATGGATACCACTCTTTAACAACTCCCTGCAACTCTCCATGATCATAAGAAGCATGCGCTAACTGGTGGCCATTCTCATAATACTGAGAAAAATCTCCATGCAAGCGACCCTGTAAATAAACACCTTCCTCTTTCAAAGACCCGTTTTCATAATAAAATTTCACAGGCCCTTCTAAAACACCCTGAACAAACGTTTTCTCTGCCCTTATTTTCCCACTCGGATAAAAAGCCTTATTCACTCCATGAAGAACGCCTTCTTCATAATGCCATACTTGCGATAAAGATCCGTCTATCTCCAAATCAATCCGCGTTCCATGCGGCAAAACCTTAAAATTTTCTTCAGAGGGCCCTTTCATCACCATCACATCAACTTCTGATTGAATCTGGCCACTTTCGAAGAACGACACTTGTTTGACAGGTCTCTCACCGCCTCCAAACGCGGGCTCTAAAAAATAGACTTGATGCGGGGTTCCTTGAGGATGCAAGCTCAATACCTCGACCCTCCAATTCGGCTGGCGCGGCTTCAACTCGCGAAAAACAGATGCCGCGGGAGGTTCAGCCTGCAATACAATCGTCACCAAAACCAAAAAACACAACATCCACTTTTTCATACTTAACCCTAAATTTTTCAAGATCTCATGAATTGAGAAGAACCCCGACAAAGGGTCCTGATCTCCTCACTTTTATAAGGACTCACACAATACCAAAAATAAACTCTAAACTGCACTAGTTTATTGTTTAACAGTTCCTAAAAGAGCGTCATCAGGATGCATGGGCCCTAATTTCTTCCCTTCCTGAAGCCCAAATAATTCCGGCACTTTCCATTGAATACGGCCCGATGCGCCGCAAAACTCTAATCGTCCCTCAGGAACCACATCGCCTGTCGAAGAAAAATCAAATTCGTGCCGCTCTATTTTCTTACCTTCCCAAAAAACCTCAGAAATCTGCAAAGAAAGCAAAGGCAATCTATTGATAAGATCATCCTCAGCACCCGACTCAAATACCCAAGATTCTCCCTGGCGATAAAGAACCCCTTTCCAATCCGATTGCGTATTCATTGCAAGAGTCCGGACCCCTAAGAACCGGGAAGAAAGCTTCTCTATACTCGCACTGAATCTTTTTTTTGCCAGTATCGTGTGCATCTTCCATCCAAAAACGCTTCCAGCAAAAATTAAAAGAGAAAAACAAACCATCAATTCCAAAAGAGTAAATGACTTCTTATGCCGCTGCTTCATCTTTCTTCAGCATATTCCTCTTCAGAAAAATCCTCATTTACATGCTGTTTGGTCTTCTTCCTATAACTCACTAAATTCGAGGAGGAAATTTTAAAATCTCCCTTACTATAAGAAATATCAAATCTCTTACCCCATCCATCTTCAATCAATTTTGAAGGATTTTTCGCAAGCCCGCATTTCTTAATCACTCCGGCAGGATCTCGAACAATATCTTCCCCTGACTCTCCTTCTGCAAGACAAATCAAAAACAAATCTTTCAATTGATCCATTGCCTGCTCTGTTCTGAAAACGCGCCC
>CAYVDU010000017.1:0-13090 GCA_964450765.1 uncultured bacterium
CTCCTTACAACGTAGCTTATAAAGGTGGAACAAAGGACAAGCTGACCATCAAAAATGATGACCTTTCTGCAGAGGAGTTCGAAGCTCTTCTGAGAGATTTCTACATCAATGCTTTTGTGTTCATGAAAGAAGGCTCCGGGATCTATGTTTTTCACGCGGATTCGGAAGGAGAAAAATTTCGCCGATTTTTCCGAGAGGCGAATTTAAAGATGACTCAATGCCTTATTTGGTTGAAGAACTCTTTTGTGCTCGGGCGTCAAGATTATCAGTGGCAGCATGAGCCCGTCCTATTCGGAGGCAAAGAATACAGCGATCACGACCCTGTTCTCTATGGATGGAAAGAAGGAGAGAAGCACCGTTGGTATAACAACCGCAAACAGACAACACTTCTGAAATTTGACCGGCCACAACGCAATGCCGAACACCCTACCATGAAACCCATCCCCTTGATTGGGTATCTTATCAATAACAGCTCTAAAAAAGACGATCTTGTCTTTGACTTCTTTCTAGGCTCAGGAACCACGCTGATTGCCGCAGAACAGCTGAATCGCCGCTGTTTTGGATGTGAATTGGATCCAAAATATTGCGATGTCATCGTCGATCGCTACAGGAAATATAAAGCTCAGCGGAACGAGCCCTGCGAAATCAAGCTGAATGGAGAAGTCTATGCCTAGAAAACCTACCGGGAGGCCCAGCGGAAGACCTAAGATTAAAACCAAGGCGCCGACAGATCCGAATGCCCCTCCTGCTCAATGGAATGGCACGGTCCCCGAAAAGGAAATCAACCTTGATCAAGTCTTGTATTGGATTGAACTGCAAGCAACCGCCGAAGAAGTAGCGGGTGCTTTTAGGGTCAGTACGGACACTTTAGACCGTCGATTAAGGGAGGCTTTTGGTATGGGTTTTGCGGAGCTAAGAAAAAGGTGCAATGGGCTGCATAAACTGTCCCTCCGCCGCTATCAATTTCAGCAAGCTCAGCGAAGTGCCACTATGGCCATCTGGCTGGGCAAAATATGGCTCGGTCAAAGAGAGACTATCGTTACCGAGACGATCGTTAAAGAAGAAGATCCGGTTCAGATTTACATCCCTGACAATGGTAGAGATGACTACATAGGAGAAAAAGTGGAGGATCCCGATGCCTAAAATAAAACCTCAAGAGGGCCCCCAAAGTGATTTTTTGTTAAGCAAAGCAGATATCGTGATCTATGGAGGAGCTGCAGGAGGTGGCAAAAGCTGGGCTCTTTTAATGGAGTGCTTACGTCACAGAAAGGTCCCGGGGTTCTCAGCTGTAATATTCCGAAGAAACAGCACCCAAGTCCGCAATCCAGGCGGTTTATGGGATACGAGCTGTGAACTCTTTCCTCATGCAGATGGAGTGCCTAAAGAATCAACCCTGGAATGGGATTTTTACGAGAAAGGTAAAGTTAAATTCGCCCATCTTGAGCATGATAAGACTCGCTTTGATTGGCAGGGCTCACAGGTGGTTCTTTTTGGGTTCGATGAATTAACTCATTTTTCTTGGTCTCAATTTGTCTATATGCTCTCGAGAAATAGGTCTACGTGTGGGATAAAACCTTACATTCGAGCCACCACAAACCCTGATCCAGATTCTTGGGTGAGACGTTTTATCGCCTGGTGGATTGATGAAGTGTCGGGCTACGCGATCCCCTCTCGAAATGGAAAGATTCGTTGGTTTTTCATTCAAAACGATCAAACCATCTGGGGGTCAAGTCGTGAAGAATTGCTCGAAAAGGATCCACATTGTCTGCCCAAGAGTGTTTCATTTATAGCCTCAACTGTACATGATAACAAAATTCTGCTCGAAAAAGACCCTGGATATTTAGCCAATCTTAAAGCCCTTCCACGTTTTGAAAGGGAGCAGCTTCTTATGGGTAACTGGAATGTCAGGCCAACTGCCGGGATGTTCTTCCAAAGGAGTTTCTTTGAGACTGTCAAAGCAGTCCCCAAAGGAGGAACAAAAGTCGTTCGTTATTGGGATCGGGCAGCCACGAAGAAAACAGAAAATAATGATCCCGACTATACGGTTGGAATTAGGCTTGAGAAGGACAAAAACAATCTCTTGTATGTTACCGACATGGTGAGAATTCAACAAAGCCCATTGGGAGTACAAAGCGCTATCAAAAATACGGCTAGCCAGGATGGTATTTCTGTTAGGATCGGTGTAGAACAAGACCCAGGCCAAGCTGGAGTAAGTGAAGCAGATTACCTTGTACGAATGCTCCAGGGCTACAACGTAAAGACTTTCAAAGCAACTCAGGACAAAGTGACAAGAGCCCTCCCCGTCTCATCTCAGGCAGAAGCCGGAAATATCAAGCTTTTGCAGGCCCCCTGGAATGAAGATTTTCTCCGAGAATTGGAGAATTTCCCCGAAGGAGGCCATGATGATATTGTCGATGCTTTAAGCGGAGCTTTCTTGATGCTTACCGACGCAACGTATGATCTGACAGCTCTTACTATGCTTTAGGTTGTTCTTTTTCGAACATGGCTTGAATCGCTTCGCTAACAATTGCAGAGCGGTCCACTTTCCTGTCATTTCTATAACGAGCGATATAAAGCTCTGTTAGAGCCTGCTCGACTTCTTCTGACAAGTAGATAGAGAGCTTAATCTTTTTGTTTGGCTTGACGATTGAGGTAACTTGGCTGCTTGCCTCTTCATCGCTAGTGTGCAATTGCTGAATGGATGATTGAGTCATTGGGTCTCCTTGGGTTTTTGGTACCTATAGCAGCAAAAAACATAAGGAGTTAAAGATTTAATGGCTACCAGATTCTAATAGTATGTTGTAGCTGGAATTGACTTATAAATGTAATCTCCTAGTCAGCAAGAAGAGCTGAGCTCTAAATGCAACAAATCTCCAATGAAAAATGCTGATTTTTTTGGTGCATTTTTAATGGTTATAATGCTATTTATAAACATTAAACGGAGATTCAAATGTCACTGACGACAACGGTTATAAATCCACAATCGATACAAGCAGCCAACACATTTGAAGAGGCAAAGAGTCATCAATCTCAAAAGGTGTGGCAGCAATTAGAACAGATTTCCGTTCAGCAAGCGGCAGAGATGTGGCTCGCTACTTTAAATCCAAGAACTCGGATCAATTACCAGTCAGGACTACGTAGATTGGCTGAAAAAGGGCTCCTATCCCCTCTTTTAAGCCTTCAAGCCTTCGCCCTGGTCAATCATGAAGCTATCATCGACCAGATCAAATTAGTCGATGAATGGACAGAATGCAGTCGGCAATCTCGAGCAGCTTGCTATATTTCATTTACCCGATTTCTCCATCGACGCTCTCAAGGGATGATTGCAAGAGCGATTTCTAATAGAGAAGGCCATTCTAAAACCTTTTTCCGCGTCTATGATAAGGTGAAGACCCAAGCAATGTCTCAAGCGCAGTGGATAGCCTTTTTAGAGGCTTTAGAACAGATCAGTCCAAGAGAGTGCTTGATTGCAAAACTTATCCTTCAAGGCGGCAAAAGGGCAAATGAGGTCTTATCCCTTCAAATCCGTCAAATCGATTGGGATCGTCGAAAGATCTTATTTGAACAATCCAAGACTAAGGGAACGAAAAAATCCACGGTTATCACCTATCCTCAAAGCATCATGGATAGGCTAACGCTCTTCATTGGAGAAAGAACAGGCCTCGTCTTTATCACTCGTTCTGGAAAACCTATCATGATGACCAGGCTCGCTCAGACTTTTGATAAGGCAGGAAAATCTGCCGGAATCCCATTTAAGGTGACTCCTCATGTTTTGAGAGCCTCTACGGTCACCTATCTAAAGCAGCAGGGATTCCAAGACACCGATATCATGAAAGTCACCGGACATTCTAGCGCTGCTATGGTTTGCGCCTATGACAAGACATCCCAAGAGAGTAATGCAACAGAGAAAGTTCAGCTTGTTTCTTAGAAAGATTCTTCTGCAAAAACTCTCTCTTTTTTCTTAATGAACACCATCAAAAAATCTGATTTAACGCATTTGGGAAACAGCTGTTTCCCAATTATAAAAAACCGGCTTTCAGCCACCGAATAGCCATCAAACAACCATCAGAATCCTCTATGACAAACCAATCTACTCAACCATCTAATCACCAACTGATCGCCATCAGATGCCCATCAAATCCTGTCAGGATTACACCTCTTTAAATAGATCTTCAAGAGTCACTTGGTCTGCAATAAGTTCTTCAGAATAGATAGTTTGCTTTAAGCCACGCGTAGTAATCATTGCAATAAAGATCTGTTTTTTAGTTCTCGTTTGTTTTTTAAATATGTCTACTTTCCGAGCGAGTTCCTGAGAATATGATTTATCGATCGCAAATGGGCTGTCAGAGCTTTTAATTTCACAAATAGTGATGACTCCATCCATCCGATCAAAAAGCAAATCGATTTGCGCCCCATCTTCTCCATCTTTTGTTCTTGGAGCAAATCTCCAGGTTCCTACATGAGCTCCTGGATCAATCTTTAAAGCTCGGCGAATTTGATCAATGTGTTTGTAGCAAATAGACTCGAACACATATCCTGCCCAAGATTTCCAACTTGGCTGGCTAGATTGAGATAGCCAAAACCCCTCATTTATCTGTTTTTTAGCCACAGTTTTTAGATTTGGCTCAATCCATCGTAAGTAGAATAAGCTGTATTCGTCGTCGATGAGGTAATACACCCCTTTGTCCTTATGCCCATAAGGAACCAAACTGGTAATGAATCCGGCCTCTTCTAATTGATGCAACCTCCGGACAGCAGTTCCTCCATCTGGAATCTTGGCTTTTGCAATCAATTCGGCTTGCCCCACCCCATAGTGATGCTTGGCTAGAACCCGAATTAGATCCATGTACGGTTTTGGGTCTTCGAAGAGCGATTGAAATAATCGATCAAATTCCTTTACCAGAGGGCCGTTGCTTTGAAAGCAGAGCTCGTCGATGCATTGATGAGCAGAAAGGCCTTTTCTTACATAAGACCAATAGAGAGGAACACCACCTAGAACAGTGTAGAGATCAAGAATCTGTCTCTTTTCAAGTCGGATTTGATGTTCTTTTAAAAAACTTTCCGTTTCATAAAGTGAAAATGGTTTTAAGTGAATGGTACGCGTCACTCGATTATGAAGACCGCCTTTATTATTGATAATTTTCTCAATGATCCAAGAAGTCGCAGAGCCACAGATGATCAACTTGATACGTTTGTCAAAAACCCAGTAGCGATTCCAATATAATTCCAGAGCTGTGAGGAGCCTGGAGCGCGGTGTTGCCATCCAAGGAAACTCGTCGAAAAAAAGAACCACGGTTTTGTCTTTTGGAACAGTTTCAATGGCTTTGGTTAAATCCTCAAAAGCATCTCTCCAACGTTCTCTTTGGGTAATGGACGCACTATTGTAAAAAGTTACTCCTATTTGTTTTGAAAATTCTTCTTGCTGCTCTTTAGAAGTTCCGTTTTGCAATCCTGTTACGTGGAAAAAAACGCATGGCAAAGAACTCGCGAAATTTTTAATCAGATAAGTTTTCCCAACTCTACGACGGCCGTATACTGCTATAAATTCAGATTTTTTCGAGCCGATAAGATCCTTCAATAGATCTTGTTCTCTTACTCGACCAATAATTTTTTCTGTGGAATGCTTGGATTTTGAGTTCTTTTTTACCATACTTTCCTTTTGCTAAAAATTTTTTAATTTCTTGCTATCCGTTTCTTATCTAGTTATGAACCAAAATGTTATGATATATTTTCCTTACCCGCTGGTTTTGGCTATCCGAACCTTGGCGGATGAAACAGAGTTTTGTGTTTGATCCGCTGGTTTTAAGCTTACGAAAGGCGGCGGATGAAATCAAGTTTTTTGTGTCATACGCTGGGTTTTTGCCTTTGAAAGGCGGCGGATGAAACCAATCTCTTGAAGGCCACAAATCAGCGTTTGCACATTCACGGCTTTTTAGGTCTGTCTGATAAGATTTTCCTATAAGAAATGTAACAGAGACACCCACACAAATCTAATGGGTTTGTGTGTTACATGTTAAAGATCAGATAGCGGAGAGTTTGTATTTGATTCGCTGCGTTTAAATTAAACAACCTCGCGGATGAGAGCAAGCCAATATTTTAAATTAGGGAAACAGCTGTTTCCCTAATTGACAGAACAGTATAAAGATTAAAAAATGATACCCTATTGAGTGATTTCTATGGTCTTTTGTTTTCTTGATATAAATAATGCATCCAAAGGCTTTTTCCTCGAGTAACCAATCCCCCATACTCTGCTGTGATGCTTATCAAGCTTACATTGATTAAGCTGATCAACACGAAGATCCATGCTGAAAAAGTCTTCTTGCTTTTGATGACATAGCCTCTAAAAACTGCGTGCCCCACGCTATAAGCCAAAGTAGTAAGAGCCCAATTTCTATGCAAAAGAACATAAGAATTGCCTGGATGCCCCATTTTAGCTGCGTATAGACCTGTAGCGACAGTGAGGATTGCAAAGAATGCACCAGCAATAACGATCCAGTGCGAGATATTGTAGTAAGGTTCTTTGATTTTCCCGATAAGAAATAGGCAGTCAAACACAAAAACCAAGAAGAAAAGAACAATGGGAAAATGAAGAAGAATCGGATGGAGATCCCCTATTTCAAATGTTCCCATATTATGCGTATGCCCACCTGTCATATGGTCCGGATGGCTCATATCCCCATTCATCTGAGTAGAATCCATTTTCATATCTGCTGGCATTTGTTCTGATGGCTTACCAGGCTCCATATTGCCATCCATTTTCATCTGACCCTGGTGCATATGAGGGGAATCCTGCTTCTGTAAAGGTGATGGATGGCCATACCAGCCTGGATCGTTATAGTTGGTAATTCCCTCACGAACTTTGACAACGGTGAACATTCCCGTCATATCAATCAGTCCAAAAGGACCAGAAGAACTAAATGGCAAGAAGTTAGGAGGTCTTTGCACATGATGGCTCATTTCAAACATCTCTCCCATTCCCGTCTCTCCCATCGGCATATAGTCGGGGAAAACCTTTTGAATTCTCTCCGCCCACTCTCCTTGATCAACCCCAATCATATTAGGGATGTTATGCTCCATTCCACTCATGGTATGATGTGTCTTATGGCAGTGGAGAGCCCAATCGCCAGGTTCATCTGCTACAAATTCAATATCATGCGTATTACCTACAACAACGTCGATCGTGTTTCCTAAGTATTGCGCACTTTTAGGAAGTCTCCATCCTCCTGAACCTGTGACAGTAAAAGCAAAGCCATGCAAGTGAATGGGATGATTATCCATGCTTAAGTTGGCAAAACGGATCCGCACCCGCTCCCCTTTTTTAACCACAAGCGGGTCTGCACCTGGATAAATGCGCCCGTTAAAGGTGAAATAATTGAAATCGAGCATAACCATCGGATCGGGAGTCGAAGCGCCAGAGGGGATGTACCATTCATGGACAAAGATCGCAAAATCTCTGTCGATAGGTGGAGATATGGGTTCTTTAGGATGAATGATAAAGAAACCCATCATGCCCATCCCTATCTGGGTCATTTCGTCAAAATGGGGATGGTACATGTAGGTACCATGTTGTTTTAGAGTAAATTCGTAAGTAAAAGTTTCTCCAGGAGGAATCGGCGCTTGATTGAGCCCTGTGACACCATCCATGCTATTGGGAACAAGAATTCCATGCCAATGCACTGTGGTAGGCTCTGGAAGATGGTTCGTAACTAAAATTCTTACCCTCTCCCCTTCTGTCGCTTCAATAGTAGGTCCTGGAGTGCTTCCATTGTATCCCCAGCAATTGATAACAAGTCCAGTTGCAAATTCCTGTTTAACCGGCTCTGCAATCAGATGAAAGACTTTGACTCCATCCTCAATGGTCCAAGGAAGTTTAGCGGTATTCGGAGTGATAACGGAGTGTTTTTCTTGTTTACTGCATCCAAAAAGTAAGACTAAGAGAAGAAACAGATACCTCATTCCTGTTTCCTCACAAGAGCAAACGATCCACCTACTGCGTGAAGGAGCTCAATCCTTGCCTTTTTATAGTGCTGTAGCGCTCGTACATGTTCGATAGTTGCTTGAATTTCATTCTCTTTAAGATCGAGCAGGGCATAACTTCCAAGTGTCATGACATTGTAGTGAGTTTGTCCAGCGATGATCTGTTTCCCGAGATTGGGAAGGATTCTCACTTCTAAATCTTCTAACTGGGATCGATATTTATTAGCGGTCTTAAAAAATTCTCTCACTTCAGAACAAGCCTGTACAGCTTTAGAGAGAAGCCTTTTTTGCGCCTGTTCTAGCTGTGCATTGTATCTCTTTTTTTCACCTTGGCCATGGTTGAAGATAGGAATTTGAAGATCGATCGAAGGACCTGTCGTTGTAAACCCTTCTGGCTGCATCTCTGAAGAGACTCCTATCAGAAGGTTAGAATAGGTCCACCAAGCTTTTAGTTTTGCTCTTTGTGCAATGGCATGGACTTCTCGCCGAATAGCCTCTATATCGAGCCTGTTTTCGACGGCTGCTTGCTCCATTTGATATAAGTCAGGTAGATCGGGTTCTTTGTCTTCATCGAGCGCTCCAGCCATTTTCCAAAAGGCTTCCTTTCCGAAAAGCCCCAAGGCTCGATTCATTTTTTCTCTTGCAGCTTCCAGATCAGCTTCAAGACTTTTGAGGTTTTCTACGGCATTTTCATATTCAATTTCTCGACTTCTTGCACTGAGGGCATTGATATTTCCTGCCTTGTTTTGCAGATCTGCAAGTGCGGCTGCCATTTGCTTCAGCTCTACGCGTTTCCCTTCTTCTTTTAATTGGAGTTCAAGAGCATTCAGCTCAAGCCAATGGATTTGCACTTCCTTGACAAGATCGAGAACTCTTTGCCCAATTTGAGATTCAATGACTTTGATTTCGGCCTCGGCTGCTCTTTTGCGAAGTGGGATGAGAAAAAGATCCAGAAAACTGATAGCTGCATCAAATAGATTGTTTAAATGATAACGTGATTGGCTAGGAAATCGGACGCTGGCGCTAAAGAATGGATTTTGCATCAACCCTGCTTCAAGCAGGTCTGCATAACCGAGCTCCAGATTTTCGTAATAAGCAAATAAATCGGGATTATTGATCAAGGCCAGTTGAACTGCCTTTTCTTGGCTTAAACCCTCTTGTTGAATCTTTTGTAGGAGCTGCGTCTTAATTTCATTGACTCCTTCCCGCCAGACGATCTTTTCAGGAATCCGCTCTTCAATAACCGTGCGAACCGTCTCAAAAGAGGAATCACTCGACCGGACAGAACATCCAGCTAGAAAAAGTCCGCAGAGAAAAAAATGGCTTAAAATGAGCTTATTCATACCTTTCCCATATCGAAAACAGGAGAGAAAAACAAGAAAAATAGGTAAAGAGATTTTTTAATTTATCTTTGACGAAGGTTGCGATTGCAAAGAATCACTCAGTTTCTTCAACTGCTACTTTTCTATTTATCTCGTTCAAAGGTATTGTTTGTTGGCTAATAGGTTTAGGAATGTTTTTCACTGACCAGAGTGGGATCATTAAAATAATGGAGACTAATCCACAGCCAATTAGGATAGCAAAAAAGCCATCCCAGCCCCACGCATCTGTAAGAACGCCGAGAGGCCCTCCAGCTACGGCTGCGCCGAGATAGGCAAAGCATCCAGCAAAGCCGCTAGCAGTAGCCGCAGCTTTTTTATCAGGAAGTTCTGCTGCAACCATACCGATGAGCATCTGTGGGCCAAAGATGAAAAATCCGATGAAAAAGATGAGGATGGTATCCAGAAAGAGCCAATTAACCCCATTCCAATGCATGGCTAGAAGTGCGCAAATGGCTCCAATAGTGAAGAAAATGTTAACTGGGTTTCGTTTGCCGCTAAAGATTTTATCTGAGCACCATCCGGCAAAAAGGCTGCCTAAAAAACCACCGATTTCAAACCAAAAGACACAGCTTGCGGCTTTCACTTTGGAATAGCCCTTATTGACGAAATAGACCATGCTCCAATCATTAAAACCAATACGAATGATATAGATGAAAAAGTAAGCAAAGGCCATGACCCATATGTATTTATTGCAAAGCACATAATCAAAAAGGATTTCTTTCGCAGTTAAAGAATTTTTTTTATTTTCTCCAGGTGCTGATGATTGTTCCTCATTTTTGAATTTTTCAATTGGAGGTAACCCAAGCGATTGAGGCACATCTCGCAAACGATTCATCAGGAATAGCCCAATGATAATACAAAGCACTCCCGGTACAAACATAGCACAACGCCAGCCATAATGATGCGAGCAAAAAGCGATGATGATTGGGATGAGGGCTCCACCCAAATTATGCGAAGTATTCCACACACTCCACCATCTCCCTCTTTCAGATTGGGAGTACCAATGGGTGAGTAATTTTGCACAGCCAGGCCAACCCCATCCTTGAAACCAGGCGTTCAAGGCCCAAAGGATAGCCAATATGACCCAAGCCGTTGAAAAGCCAAAACCAATGTTGAAAATGCCGGTTAAAATCAATCCGAAGGACATAAAATAGCGAGGATTTGATTTGTCACCGATGATTCCGCTGACGAATTTGCTAATGCCGTATGTAATGGAAAGAATGCTGCCCAACATTCCTAATTCGGAGAGGCTAAAGCCCTCTTCGAGCATCGAAGGGATAGCAAAAGTGAAGCTTTTACGAGAGAAGTAATAGAATGCATACCCCAAATACATTCCATAAAAAGTGCGCAGTCGCCAGTATTTGTACTTTTTTTTAACAAGTACAGGATCTTGAATTTCTTCTACATAAGGAGCTGGCTGCAATAAGTTAAACAATAGTCATCCCATGAAATGATTCCCCTAATCCTCGTATTAATTGTTAAAATTAAAAATTGCAAGTTAAAGAATGAGAGCTATTAATTGAGATTTTTTAGCACTTCTTGTGCAATAAAAAGATTTTCATCTGTAGAAATGACATAAAGTTCGACAGAGGAAGAGGGAGCGCTTATTTTTTGAATGCTGCCAGGGTTAAGGTCAAAAACAGCGTTGTTTTTTCTGGCTGTGATTTTTAAACCCATCCATTTGAGCCTTAAACAAATCATCTGGCGTATGAGAGAAGCGTTTTCTCCAATACCTCCACTGAAGATAATTGCATCTACCCCATTCAAGATGGCAGCAAAAGCCCCAATATATTTGATGATCCGGTAGCAAAACATATCTATGGCAAGGCGGCAATGAAGATCTTTTTCATAGTTCTGTAGAAGTTCCCTGACATCCGCGGTTTTCCCAGAAATTCCTTCTAACCCCGACTCGAAATTGAGCATATGGGTGACTTGGCTTACAGATTGATGCTGTTTTTTACAGAGGAACTCAATCAAAGTAAAATCCATATCACCAGCTCTTGTGCCCATGACAAGCCCTTCTGCCGGGCTAAATCCCATAGAAGTATCGATGGATAATCCGTCTAGGATAGCGGTAGCGGAACAACCATTTCCAAGATGTAAGGTAATGAGTTTCGAAAGTCTTTTTTTCTTTTTCGTGTATTCAAAATATTTATCGGTGAGATAAGCATGCGAAATACCATGAAATCCATAGCGTTTGATATGGTATTTATCTGCTAGAAAGTGAGGAATGGCATATTGAGATGCATAGGAAGGAAGAGTGCTGTGAAAGGCTGTATCGAATACGGCAAGTTGTAGCGCTTCGGAAGAATGCTTTTGGCTTGCCTTGATGAGCTCAAGACAATCAGGGTTATGAAGAGGAGCCAGGTCTTTTAATTTTTCTAACTCCCTCAGAGAAGAGGGGGTAATGATTATACTAGATGTATACTTGTTTCCTCCATGGATAAATCGATGTCCAATCCCAATGGTAGAAAAAAGATGGGGGTCGATCAATTTTTCAACTTCGTTCATGAGAAATAGAAAAATTTTATCGATTGTACCCCCGCCAATATGTTTGATATGTGTCTTATTTTCTTGGGTAACAATCTCGATTTGAGGTTTAGATACGTGGATATTTTTACACTGTGCATCTAAGAGGCGTTTGAGTTTTCTCTTGTTTATGCAAAAGAGAGAGAGCTTTAATGACGAACTTCCAATATTGAGGACTTGGATAAGTTGTTTTTTCATTCAATAAGGCCATTTCCAGTTGAGCACTTCAGGAATGTCTTCACCATGTTCCTGGATATATTCTTTGTGAAATCTAAGTTTTTCATTGAGAACATCTTTGATATTAGCTTTTGCCTCAGGATCTATGGAAATTCGATCGATGGTGTCTTTGGCAAGATTAAATCGATCTAAATCATTTAATACTGCCATGTCAAAAGGGGTTGTCGTTGTTCCTTCTTCTTTGAACCCTCGGACATGGAGATTTTTGTGGTTTGTCCGGCGATAGGTAAGACGGTGAATGATCCAAGGGTAGCCATGATGTGCGAAGATAATGGGTCTATCCGTAGTGAAGATAGCGTCAAATTCTTCATCTGAAAGCCCATGTGGATGCTCGCTCTTAGGTTGTAGAACCATCAGATCGACGACATTGACGACGCGAATTTTAAGTGAGGGAAGCATCTTTCGCAAAATGTCTACTGCTGCAAGGGTTTCTAACGTAGGAACATCTCCCGCACAGGCCATGACGACATCAGGATTTTGGCCCTTATCATTACTTGCCCAATCCCAAATCCCTAGTCCTTTTGTACAATGTTTAATTGCTTCTTCCATGTTCAGATACTGCAAAGCGGGTTGCTTGCCTGCGACAATCACGTTTACATAATTGCGCGATTTGAGACAGTGATCTGCTACGGATAACAATGTGTTGGCGTCTGGAGGATAATACACCCGAATAACTTCAGCTTTCTTATTAACGACAATATCAATAAATCCGGGGTCTTGGTGAGAAAACCCATTATGGTCTTGTCTCCAGACGTGAGATGTTAAGAAATAATTAAGAGAAGCGATCGGCTTTCTCCAGGGAATATGACGTGATACTTTCAACCATTTCGCATGTTGATTAAACATTGAATCGACAATATGGATAAATGCCTCATAACAAGAGAAAAAGCCATGCCTCCCTGTTAAGAGATAACCTTCCAGCCATCCTTGACAAAGATGTTCACTGAGAACCTCCATGACACGTC